>JACRCA010000238.1 GCA_016234425.1 Deltaproteobacteria bacterium
GATAATGTCACGAAAAACCTCGAAAATTATGAAGAGGACTAGCCCCGCTCCCTCTAAGAAGGAGCCAGTGCCTCATTTTGGCCAGCGCAGCGATCCTTCGCCTCGCTCCGGGGAACGACTTCTCAATTATTCAACTTATTTCTGAGACGCAACATTAGTGCTGAATGAGTTATTTCTCCGAGCGAACTCGTAAAAATACGTCACTTTATTTTCGAACCTACGCACTAAGCTTACCTCTCACCCCTTAGCTCTCACAGGTTTTATTGCCGATTTGCAAATATCTATCCTATTTGTTATATAAGCAGGAAGTTATAAAATGGCAGGGATGGGGAAAGGAGAACTTGATGAACATCCTTTTTTTTGGCCCCAACGGGAGCGGAAAGGGAACCCAGGGAGCCATTCTGCAAAAAAAATTTAACATCCCGCATATCGAATCCGGGCTTATCTTCCGGAATAACATATCAAAGGGAACAGAGCTGGGGATCAAGGCGAAGAAGTATATCGATCGGGGGGAGCTGGTACCTGACGACATCACTATCCCGATGACTCTAGACCGCCTGAAACAGCCCGATTGCGCGAAAGGATGGTTGCTGGATGGATTCCCGCGGAACGTGAATCAAGCCAGGCAGCTCGATGAAGCCTTGGCCAAAGCCGATTTGAAGTTGGACTATGTGATCGAGATCGTCATGGACCGCCAGATTGCCAAGGATCGGATCATGGGACGAAGGCTCTGCGTCAACGATAACAACCACCCGAACAATGTTTTTATCAAAGCTATCAAGCCAATGCAAAAAGATGGGAAAATGGTTTGCCGGGTCTGCGGAGGGGAGCTAAAAACCAGGTCCGACGATCAGGATGAGGCCGCCATCGACAAGCGCCATGCGATTTACTACGACAAAGAAAACGGCACGCTGGCCGCCATCAATTATTTCAAAGACAAAGTTAAAAAAGGCCAAGCAAGGTATAGAGTGGTCGAACTCGACGGCCGACCTGGCGTGCAAGAAGTTTCCGCAGAACTTATGGCGAAATTAGGAATATAGAATGGGGATGTAGGTTCTGAGGCATTTTGAATCGATGGTTAATGTGTTTGAGGGTTAAATGATAGAATTTCGAAAAGTTATGAAAAATCAGGTAGAATATCGGTTTGATCCTTTAACTGAAGAGCAAAGTAGAATAAATCCTGCCAGGGCCAAAAGGTTTAAGCAGGCAGAAAGCGATATCAGCTTAAAAGAAGTGATAAATAGATCAAGGGAGACATGTGTATTTTGTCCGGAAAAAATCGAGGGCCAAACCCCTAAGTTTCCAGAAGGGATTCATAAAGAGGGAAGAATAAAATTTGGCGAGACCGTAATCTTTCCCAATTTAAATCCCTTTGGGGAGCATCATGCGGTTGGGATATTGAGCGCAGGGCATTTCTTAGATCTGGATGAATTTAAGGTTTATATGCTAAGGGATAATTTGGTAGCCTCGAAAAATTATATCCTTTCTGTGCATGCCCATGATCAGGAAGCAACCTGGCCCATCTGGGTTTGGAATTTTATGCCTCCCTCTGCTGGAAGCATCATCCATCCTCATGTTCAGATTTTGGTAGAAAAAGATCCTGTCCCCCAGCAAGCGAAGCTGTTAAGAGAGAGTAAGAGGTATTTCGAGGTCAATAGAAAAAATTATTGGTAAGATTTGGTTGCTGAAGAGAAAAAGCGAGGTGGAAGATACATCTTTGGCAACGATTCACTTTCCATCATAGCAAGCTTTGCTCCTCGGGGTTTTAATGAGATTGACTTCATATTTAGAGAAAGCTCTTTGGCAGACTTGAGCGAAAAGGAGATGGATGAATTTGCCAACAATCTTTTAAAGGTATTACGGGGATATAAAAAAATGGGTATTGGGTCATTTAATCTCCTCACCTATTCTGGCCCTCTGGATAAAAAACTAAATTATTATTCCCTGCACATAAAGCTCTTCTCCAGACCTTACCCGAAAGGGGTTTATATAAGCGATACGGGCCCCATGGAAAGAGGATATGGGGTATGGGTGATTGATACTTTGCCCGAGGAGCTGGCTGATAGGATGAGGCGATTTTTTAATTAGAGAAGAGGATTCAGGGCCTGTCGGGAGAGGGCGCGGGGTCAGGTCGAGAAATCTTGGCCTGACCTCCAACCCCACGTCGTCATACGCTCAGAGATTCATTCATTATGATGGATATGTTTATTCTTTTATTTTTAGGGTTCTTTTTCGGCATACTCACAGGCTTTTTGGGAATTGGGGGTGGCTTCTTGATGACCCCTGCCCTAAATATCTTGGGGTTTGGAATGGTCTATGCCATAGGAACCAGTTTCTCAACCATCGCCGGCAAGACCTTAATCGGGGCCATCCGGCATTATGGATTGGGTAATGTGGATCTTAGGCTGGGAATGATCTTAGGGTTAATCAGCATCTTAGGAGTGGATTTGGGGAAAAGGTTGGTATTCTATTTAGAGGAGTTGAATCTCGCGGATACCTATATCAGATTGGCCTATATCTTCCTCCTCCTTTTGATCTCTATTCTCATGCTGAAAGAGTACTTTCTGTCCCCCAGAACAACGGATGAGAAAAAAGGAACGGAAGGGAGGAAGTACTTGCTCGCATCCCAGATCTCCCGCATAAAAATCCCTCCCATGATCTCTTTGCCCAACTCCGGGGTTGAGGCCATCTCTATTTGGGTAATCGTTTTCCTCGGCATCCTTATCGGCTTCCTTTCGGGATGCATGGGAATCGGCGGTGGATTCATTAGCCTTCCGATATTGATCTACATGATCGGAACCCCGACCCTCATTGCCGTGGGAACTTCCTTGATCAATGTATTTCTCACCTCCTGTTATGGGACGATCGTTTATGCTCTGGCAGGAAAGGTGGAATGGATTTCCGTGCTGATCATCCTCGCCGGTTCCTTCATCGGCATTCAGGTGGGAGTTTCGGCGACCCAATATGTATCGGCTATGAAGATCAGGTTGCTGTTTGCTCTATTTTTATTCTCGATAGCCATTTCTATCTTTCTGAAACAGATCAATTGGGTAACGCTCAGCGCCTATCTGATGGCGTGTTCCGCCTGTCTCCTTTCCTTGGCGATTTTGCTCCCCTTGATGAAAAGGCGACGGGGCCACCTATGGCCCAAGGGCAATCTTCGCTCTTAAACTTTTCCCTTTTCAGGATAGGTTTGGACTTGCCCCCCTTCACTTTAAGCGAAGGATAAGAGATAGCAATCCATTCCGGAGCATTTCCAGGCCCAGGCGCAAGGTCGATTCACTCGGAATCATAAGGCGCTGGTTTTTGCATGGGATTGGCCGGGGAGATGGACGGTGTTTTCGGGGGGGAAATTTTTCCAGGGGACCAATTCTCCGGCGGTCATCCTTCCCCGTCTCATTCTGCGGAAAGGAAGTGGGCAGTCTGGAAAGGGCTGTTTCCCAGCCGATGCTTTCTTCGCGAATCGCCCTCGCGCCTGCGCCCCGACATAAGTTGTAGCCTAAAATGGGGGTGGCAATTAGGTTTGGAATATTGACAATTGGGTAGATAACGATGTAAAGGATGAATGATGCGTAACCATGATACTGAAGCCATGGCCCGGGATTTAAGACGGGAACTTGAAGGAAATGTCCTGGCTGACGAAATAAACCGGGCTATTTATAGCAGTGGGGCCTGTATCTACCGCCTTCGCCCTCTGCTGATCGTGCAGCCCAAGCATCGCCAAGATGTGGTTAAATGCGGGCGTTATGCGGCCACTCGCGGTATTCCCGTTACTGCTCGCGGGGGAGGAACGGGCCGCGCCGGCCAGGGGATTGGGGAAGGGATCCTGCTGGATTTCGTTAAGTACATGAAGGAAATTTTGGAGATTGACCCAGAGAGAAAATGGGTGCGGGTGCAACCCGGTCTCATTCTTAGCAGGCTGAACGCTGCGCTGAAACCCTGCGGTAAATTCTTCCCCATCGACCCTTCCACGGCAGATTACTGCGCCTTGGGCGGGATGATCGCCAACAACTCCAGCGGCCCTCATGCCGTGAAGTACGGGGCCACCCGGGACTATGTAGAGTCTTTGGAGGTGGTCCTTTCAACCGGAGAAGTGATCAGGACTGAATTACGCCCTTTGACCCAGGTTGAATCTTGGCCCGGAAATGATGGGTTAGAGAAAAAAATCTACCTTGGCGTACTGGACATTCTAAAACGGTACCAGACCCCGCTGAGAGATGAACGACCCCAGGCCACCAAGAATTCCTGCGGGTATGATCTCTGGCAGGTCCAGAAGAACCAGGCCATTGACCTGACTCCCCTTCTGGTTGGGTCCGAAGGGACTCTGGGCATATTTACGGAAGCTCGCTTGCGCATTGTGGACCTTCCAGGCCGGGCTCATTCGGCCTTGATCTATTTCAACACCCTGGATGCTGTGGGGAAGGCCACGGAAGAGATTCTGAAATTTTCGCCTATTATGCTGGAGATCATGGAAAAGCAAATCATTGACCTGGCCCGGGCCAGGTATCCAGAGATGAAGCCCTATCTGCCGGAAGGCATTGAAGCCACTCTCTTCGTGGAGTTTGAGGGAGGATCGGAAGAGGAACTTAGGGAACGAATGGAAAACCTTGAGCGCCGCCTCGTCGAGGAAGAGAAATTGGCCATTTCTCTCAAAGCCGCCAGAGATACTCAAGATAAGGAAATGCTCACTAAGGTGCGGAGTGTATCCGGCCCCATCCTTAACAAAGTCAAAGGGCCCAAAAAACCGATTGCC
>JACRCA010000239.1 GCA_016234425.1 Deltaproteobacteria bacterium
TCCCGCAAATAATACCCCTTCTCCAAAGCCACGATGGCCCCGCCTTGGGCTTCTACCTTTCCGTAACACTCCCGGCCTTTCTCTTCCAGCTGGATGGTCAGGCTCTCCACAAAGTAAGATCCCCCCAGCGGGTCCACAGTTTGGCCAACTAAAGATTCATCATGGAAAATACTCTTGGTAATCTGGCTGAGGCGAGTAGATTCAAAAGTGGGCAGGGCCAAAGCTTCGTCATGGGCAGGCGTGGCAATGTTTTCCACTCCCCCAAGGATCGAGGCCAAAACATGAATCGTAGTCCGCACAATGTTGTTCAAGGGCTCCTGAGCAGTTAATCGGTGTCCCCCGGTAAATATCGTTAATCGAAGGGCAACAACCCGGGGATCATCGGTGTTAAACCTCTGCCGGGCCACCCTCGCCCATAGCCGACGGACTGCCCGAAATTTGGCCACTTCTTCAAAGAGATCATTATCCGCGGTCATATGAAGGTTAATCCAGGGCATGAACTCCTCGGGTGGAATGCCCTTCTTCTGAGCGGCTTCAACGTAAGCGACTAAGTTGGCTACACCGAACCCGATCTCCTGACCTGTGGTGCACCCTCCCCAGCGCATGGTCGTAGTGCAATTGTATTGAGGTTCCCAACCCGGGAGATATTTTCGGATGTACTCCACTACATCGGAAGCGAGATCTACGGCAACCCGCGGTGGAAAGATATAGGTTCCCCGCCCCGTGTATTCTTTGATGGGGTCATTTTGAATCCAGACCCTCATCTTGCCCGGATCCAGTTCGAACCTTTCTCCCAGGGCATAAAACATGGCCAGAATCCAAGGACCAATGCAGTTGCCGACCGTTCCAGTGTGAATGCGATCCAAGGGTAAGCCGCTAAAGACCCGCTCCATGTCCGGTAAGGTGCATAGGGCCACCCCCACTTTGCCCACTTCCCCTCGCGCTAAGGAGTGATCCGAGTCATATCCATTTTGCGTGGGCAGATCAATGGCCAGGCTGATCTGGTTTGCACCGGCGGCGACCAGCGCCCGGTACCGTTCATTGGCACTCTCGCTCGATCCATAACCGGAGTAAAAGCTCAAAGGCCATCGGAAAGCCCGGTAGCCCAGAGGGTCGCGCCCCCGGGTGAAAGGAAATTGCCCGGGGAAGCCGATGTCCTGAATGGGGTTTGTGCCTTCAAGGTCCAGCGGAGTGTAGAGCCGCTTGACCACAATCTCTCCCCCGCCGGTGCGGAACTCCTGTTTGGTCTCTTCTTTCAAGACCCCACTGTAGCAGCGGAACTGCACCTTTATATCTCCCGGGGCCAGACGCTCCCGGAGCGGCCCTTTTTCCCATGCTTTGTATGCTTCAGCAAAGTCATCCTGGGCACTTATGGCTCCCGCTTTTCGCGCGGGTTTCACCACATTTTTCGACGCTTTCATCTTCCCTTTTTGTGGCATTGCTCTTACCCCCTTTATGTGACCTGCCCAATGGTTACGTCCGGGAGGGCGACCCCATCGGGTCGCCCTTACTATTTCTTTTTCCAAACCAGGTGATCAGGGATCGCTACGCCGATCTCCCTATAGTATTTCACCGCCCCCGGGTGAATGGGAGCAACCATATTCACCATATCCTGGGGTTTGACCCATTTTGCTGCTGGAGCTGCCTTCACTACTTCATCCCAGTGCGCCCAGATGACCTTGATGAGCTTATAAACCAAATCATCGGTAAGTCCCGGCCGGGCGTTGACCGTCTGGAAACCCATGGTTGTGGGGATATCTTCAGTCTGAAAAGCATATGTCTTGGCTGGGATGACATCTGGAACCTGATACGGATAGGCAGCATGGACTTTCTTTTGCTCTTCAGGGGTCATGGGCAGAAATCTGACCTTTTGAACCGCCGCGATGTCCATCAAGCCGCCCCATGGTGCTCCCACGCCATAGATCATAGCGTCGACGCGCCGGTCTTTGACCATCTCAATAGCCTCTGAAGGAGTGGAAAAAATAAACTTGGGCTTGATTCCTAAAACCTTACAAATTTCCTCCTGAATGATACTGGTCGGTGATCCCCTGGCCCCAACGCATAGCCGCTTGCCTTCCAGATCTTTCCAGGCCTTAATGGGGGAATCAACGTACGTAAAAGCTTGATTAAACCCTTTCGTGGCTGGCAGGATCGAGCAGAAATTGGAGAGCTTATCTTTAGTAAAATACATGCCATTCATGGCATAAAAATCTCCGGACGTAGAAGCCCCAGCCAGATCTAGCTCCCCTTTGTCCATCGGGATGTAATTCGCCGTGGTGCCGGGTGTGGCTAAAACCGTGATGTCCAAATCGGGGATGTATTTTTTCCAGGTCTCCGATAGAAGCGCACAAAACATATAGATCCAGGTTCCAGTTGAAGCTCCCCCCATGGAAAGGCGAATCTTTTCTGGAGCGGCAGCCGCTTCACTCTTCCAGGCAAAGGGCAAAGCCAAAGAGAAAGCCATCAGAAGAATGGGAATAAGATAAATACATTTCCTGAACTTTTTCTTTTCCATCTTTTGAGCCCTCCTTATAAATGAATTGTCTTGCCAAAAACAATACCCTAATCCCTTCCGTCGACCTGAAAATATTCATTCCGTAAGTCTTCTTCATAACCCCCTTTCTAGTCAAAATCAGCCCGTCTCATATAGAGACTGTGTCGTAATTCGTCATGCCCGCATAAGCGGGCCCTGTACCTGGTATGGTACAGGGCGGGCATCCAGACAGGTCGAATCATTGAAAAAATCTTGCCGGTAAGCTAACTTCTTCACATAAAGATTGCACCGGATTCCCGCTTTCGCGGGAATGACATTGCACTGGGTTCCCGGTCCCTACTCCCCCCTCCCTGTTTTCACAGGGATAAATTTCGCGGGGACAAGCTTCGCGGGAATAAAGGCTTTTTTTCATTATGACACAGTTTCATAGGCAGGCGGGTTCCCAATTCGTTCAACTGCGAAGGACCATCCCCCCATCCCGGGGATCCGCAGCCCCTGTCCAATCTCCTGAAACGGGGTCTCGGTGAATCGCATGAACACAACCCGAAAGAGTTCGGTGGTAGGAATGCAGGCTATGTTCAACTCGATTGCCCATTTTCTCAAGCCGGCGCACGGTTTTCACCGGGATGCGAGATTCCAGGGTGATGATTTTTCCTTCAGAGTGGAACCTGGGTAGAGAAACAGCCTCCCGGATCGGCAGACCAAAATCAACGACGTTGAGGATCGTCTGCACTACGCCATGAATGATTCCCTGCCCCCCGGGTGCCCCCAGGACCATGAACAATTTCCCGTCCCGAAAAATGACAGAGGGAGACATCCCGGTGGTGCGGCGTTTTCCGGGAGCGATAGAATTGGGAAAACCCGCAACGGGGTTGAAGCGATGCATCTGCCCATTGAATAGAAAACCCAGGCCAGGAACCACCACTCCGGAGCAGGCGCCTACCGAATGCGTCAGGGAAACGGCATTCCCATGGGCATCGACCGTGCAAACCTGGGTGGTGTTGGAATGCTCGACTTCCCCGGTATGCCCCTGGGTAGCAACCATTTGCATTCTACACTGGGCGGCATAATCAGATGAGAGCAACAGCTCCATGGGAATGGAGACGAACTGTGGATCTCCCAAGTACTTTTCCAGATCTCGAAATGCGATGCGCATTGCTTGCGAGAGGAGGTGGATGTACTCAGCGGAATTGTGCACCATCTCTCCGAGAGGAAATCCCTCCAAGATTTTCAGTATTTCCAGAGCCACCAATCCTCCAGCAGGAGGGCCTGCGGCATGCACTTCATGCCCCCGGTAATGAATGCTAAGGGGCGGATTGGTCACCGTCTGGTAGTTGGCCAGGTCGATTTCATCGATGAGCCCGCCATTCTTCCGAAAATCTTCCGCGATTCTTCTGGCAATCTCTCCTTTATAGAAAGCATCTGGCCCCTCGGCAGCGATGGCTTCGAGGGTGTGGGCGTAATCTTCGTTTAGGACCTTTTCGCCTACTTTCCACAATTCTCCCCTATTGCTATAAATGGCGGTCGCCGCCGGTGTAGCGTTGAAACGCCTGATCTCAGGCAACCTTCCCGGCGGAGGGGGCTCGACCCAGAAATTCCACTGGTCTGGCCGCACTCGCCACCCTTCGTAGGCCAGACGAACGGCCGGCTGAAGGATAACCTTTAACGGTAAGGAACCAAAATCTTGGTGCGCCTGGCAGAGACCCTTCACCGCTCCTGGCACAGTGCAGGCTAAATAACCTATCTGGTTAGCGTAATCTTTGACGAGATAGGTTCCGGTAGCCAATGGGGCGCTTCCCTCTTCGGCGAGGGGGACGAACATATCGGGTTTCGCTCGCCGAGGCACTGTTCCATGGAAGGCAATCTCGGTCATTTTTTTTGAGGGAGCCGAGTAGATGAGCATCGTCCCGAAACCGCCGATGGAAGTCATCGAAGGGTCAATGACTCCCTGAACGAAAGCAGCTCCTATGGCAGCATCGATGGCATTTCCCCCTTGATCAAAAATTTCCGCGCCCGCCTCAACCGCCAAGGGTTGAGGAGCTACAACTATGTTCCTCACCTTCCTCTCTTTTCTGCCTGACCCCTACTTTTTTAGGATCTGCACGGTGCAGGCTGCGGTGTCTCCCATGATCGCCCCCCCCGAGCAATGGGTGAGGCCAATCTTCGCATTCCGCACCTGGCGTTTGCCCGCTTCCCCCCTTAAGTGCCAAACCACTTCCGCTACCTGGGCCACTCCTGTTGCTCCTACGGGATGACCCTTGGCCAGAAGCCCACCGCTGGGGTTCACGGGAAGCTTGCCCCCGATCTCTGTCAAACCTTCATCGACCCATCGGCCGTATTCGCCTTCGGGACAGAGACCCAGGCTCTCGCAGCGCAAAAATTCGGCGATGGTGAAACAATCGTGCACTTCGGCTAAGCTGATATCCTCGGGGCCGATTCCGGCAAATTCATAGGCTTCTTTCGCGGCTCTTCTTTCCAATTCATTGCTGGTGATGTCCCGCAGAATATCATAGGTGCCAGTGGTCAGGATCGACGCGGCCACCCAAATCGGTTTCGTGGTATACTGGTAAGCCTTTTCTTTACTGCAGAGAACCGCAGCCGCAGCCCCATCGCCAATGGGACTACAATGGAGAACCGTCAGTGGATCACAGATCATACGGGCCTTGTGCACTTCTTCCAGGGTGCACTCCTTCTGGTACTGGGAGTTAGGGTTAAAACAACCGTTCTTGTGATTTTTAACTGAAACCTTGGCTAACTGGTCGATTGTCGTTCCGTACTTTTCCATATGCTTCTTGGCCCTCATGGCCCAGACTCCGGGCATGATCAAGCCCAAACCTCCTTCAACTTCTACGTCACTCGCTCCCGCTAAGGCCTGAACGGTTTTGCCTGTATCACTGGCGTAGAGCTTCTCTGCCCCCACGACCAAGGCTACATCATACAGTCCGGCAGCCACTGCGATCCAGCCCTCGCGGAAAGCTGAACTTCCGCTGGAACAGGCATTTTCGATGTTGGTGATCGGGATGCCCACAATCCCCAAATCTCTCATGATTAACTGGCCCAGGACCATGGTTTGCCCGGTCATGACGCCCGAGACAGCGTTCCCGCAGTACCCCACCTGAATATCCTTCGGAGAGATACCCGCGTCTTTGAGAGCAGCCAGGCAGGCCACGCGACCCAGATCCTTCAAGCTAGTCCCAAGATATTTGCTAAACTTGGTCATGCCCACGCCAATCACACCTACTTCTCTCATAATCATCCTCCTTTGCTTTCAGTCAGGATTGTCAAAATCTAACCACAGAGACCGCAGAGGACCTATAAATTTTTAAGAGAGTTTCAGAAATTGTTAACCTCTTCTCTCTGCAACGCCCAAATTATTAATCTCTTTGCCCATGCTATCAACCAGACTGCGCAAAAAAAGACTTTCAAATCGCCCCCCACCCCCCTTTACTGAAAGGAGGGCGAGAGGGATTTTCATGGGTCGCGTGTGACGTCGCCCATAGCCGTAAATAGGTCATCTCTTGCGCCAATACTCTGTGCAGGGAACTCTTCCGGAGTACACAGAGCTTCTATCCATGATCTATTTGATCTCTGTGCCCTCTGTGGTTTCATGGGTTCTTTCAGCCTTTGACCGGGCGGAAGAGATAGCCGAGGATGGGTTTACCGGCTTCCTCCCGCACCTGGCCGATGATCAACTCCATATCCATGCCCAATTTCAATTTCTCAGGTTCGGCTGCACTGATCTGGCAACAGATCCGGACCCCTTCGGGTAAGTCAATGTAGCCAAAGGCATAGGGTACCTTGAACCCGGGAGAAGGAACCCGGACCACCGTATAGGTGTAAAGCTTTCCCCGAGGCCTCAATTTTATATCCTCCAGGGCATCCTCTTTTAAGCATTCGGGGCAAAGCGCTGCTTTGGGGAAGTAAATCTTCCTACAAGCTTTACATTGGTTGCCCAGCAGAAAGGCCTGCTCTCCCGGAGATAGCGGCCAGGTAAAAAGACCCTCCTTAAAAGGAATCCCTTCCATTATTTTGTCCTCCCAATAAATTCAGCCGTTTCATATTCCAGAATCCACCTTGGCCAAATAACCCGTCAGCAGATTGATTTTATTCGGCTCTTCAGACTGACCCTGCTGATTCGCCAATGCCTGGGTCAATTATCGAGGAAAATAATTCAATTAACCATAGAACGCAGACCGAAGCAATCTTTAATTTTCGCCCCGAATCCTTCTAAATAATTCCTTCCCTCTGCAGTTGATTCAGGTACTCCTTTGAATAACCCAGCCACCCGCCATATATCTCTTCATTGTGGGCGCCCAAGTACGGACCTGGACGATCAAAATTCCCGGCAGATTCCGATAGCCTTACGGGAATTCCATGACCCACAGCCCCTTCAACTTTCCCCAGCTCTGGATGTTGCAGCTTTACAATCATCCCCCGGAAGTTTAATTGCGGATCGGCCAAGACTTCTGGAATGGTCGCCACGATCCCGCTGGCGATCCCCTGTTTCCGGAGGATTTCTACCGCTTCCTTCTTTTCTTTTCCGACTGTCCAGCCCTCCACCAGAGCGTCCACCTCGTCGGCATTCTTCATTCTCTGATCCAGGGTCTTGTAGCGGGGATCTTCGATCAGGTCTTCCCGACCCATGGCCTTCAGAAGGCTCGCCCAGTGAGCATCTGAAGCGGTGCAGATTACCACATAGCCATCCTTCGCTCTGTAGGAATTAAAGGGGGTTAGCCTTAATCGGCGGTTCCCCGTGCGGATGGGAATCCCCCTTCCCACATATACATCCAGCGCTTCATCGAAGAGGAAGGAGAAAAGGCTATCCATCATGGAGATATCCACGGCCTGTCCTTGGCCGGTCTTCTCCCGATAGCGCAGAGCAGCCAGAAGCCCAATGACTGCGTAAAGGGCCGCTACCTGGTCCCCGGCAGCCAGACCCATGCGCACTGGAGGATTTTCCGGGTAGCCTGTTACCTCCATGACTCCGCTCATTCCCTGGACCACGGGATCAAAAGCCGGAAGACTGCGGTAGGGTCCATCCTGCCCAAAACCGGAAATGGAACAATAGATGATATCGGGCTTAATCTTTCTTAATTCTGGGTACCCGATTCCTAACCGATCCATTACCCCCGGGGCGAAATTCTCGGCCACCACATCAACCTTCTTGACCAGCTCTTTACAGATTTCCTTGCCCTTCTCGGTTTGCAGGTTCAGGGTGATACTCTTCTTTCCCCGCCCCCGTTTGAGCATGGAGAAAGAGAGGTCTCTGCGATCCTCCCTCTCGAAAACAACTCCTCGAGGTCCAAAGTAGGGAGGGTTTGCCCGAACGGGATCCCCCGTTTCCGGTCGCTCCACCTTGACCACTTCGGCCCCTAAATAAGCAGCAATCATCATGGCATATGGCCCCGAGAGAAATGTGGTGAGATCCAGGATCCGAACACCTTCTAACGGCCTCTTCATAACTTTTTCCTCCCGATCACTCATGGCGGCTTCGCCATGCGCGAGCTATGAAAATTACTGATTCCATTCCCCCTCACCCTCCCCTCTCCCCCGCAGCCGGGGGAGAGGGACTGGGCGAGGGGGTATTTTCTACCTAATTCTTGTAGGATCTACTCCAGGTTCTTAATCAGTTGCGTCAGGTCGTCCAACTTTTCGAGACTATAGATCATATCAATGAGGCGATTCAAATTTTCTTCCGGCAAGGGCCGGGCCGCATGACGGGAACAATCTCTAAACTTTGCAGCGAGCTCCTCATCGCTCAGGGGATTTCGTGGATGACCCTTGGGAATATCGATTCTTTGAGAATACGACCCACCCCTCTCTGTTTTGACTTCTAAGATGGCCGGAGAGATCTCTCGCGAGCTCATCTTCTCAATCTCTTCATCCACCCGCGGGCAAACCTTTTTGGCCAGCGCGATGACCCCTGGGTTTCTAATGGCTTTTTCCGCAAAATCATCCAGCGTCACCCTGCCTTTTATCAAAGCCACGGCCGTAGCATAGGGAATGCTGAACTGGGCATCCACAATGGTACGGGGCTCCGATTTAATTGTCAGAGGATGGCAAACCGCATTATAGGCTTGCTGATTGACTGAGATGGTGATCTCCTGAATATCCTTCGAGAGTCCGGGGCGTCTCTGAAACAATTCCTTGGCCGCATCGATGGTGGAGTGAATGAATCGGCAGCAAGGGTAAGGCTTGAAGCTCAAATTTTCCACGGCAAAATTTTTTCCCAAACTATCGATCAACGCCTCGAGAATAAGGTCCCCTCTCTGATAAACGTTGTAGAGGCCAAACCTTCCCTGGATGATCTCCTTGGCCCCGGTGACCCCTTTCTGGGCTAAAAGGGCAGCCAGGGTTCCTCCTTGGGCGGCGAACCCAGCTTGGAATCTTTTCGTTAGAGCTCCATCCAACACACATTGGACGTTGCCCGCAGCCTGGCTGTATGCGATGCCCAGGCAGTGGTGCATTCTCTCCGCATCCAACCCGAGGATCTTTCCGGCCGCCGCGGCTGCTCCGAAATACCCATAAAGAGGAGTAAGCATCCAACCCGTTGTATTCGGGCCGAATTTAGTGGCCATACCCATCCGGCAGACCATCTCGATGCCCAGAACCACGGCGCACAGAAAATCCCGGCCGCTCACTTTTCCTTTCCTTTCTGCAATGGCCAAAGCTGCCGGAATCACGCTGACTCCGGCGTGCAGGACAGCTTGATCGTGGGTATCGTCGAAGTCCCAGGCGTGGGCCATCGTTCCGTTGGCCAAGGCCGCGAAGGGGGAGGGCACCTTTCGCCCGTATCCAATGATGGTACTTTCCTCGGCTCCTCCCCATTCTTTGACCAGAGAAACCACCTCCGGGCATCCCGGGGCCAGGTTCCCAGCCAAGGTGGTACCCACAATATCCAACAGTTCCCTTTTAGTGGCAGTAAGAGAGGATGGAGGAATATCTTCGTATTTCATTCCCACCAAGAATTCCACCAATCGCGTTGTGGGTTCTATGGACATGACTGACCTCCAGCAAAGGAAACGATCACCTTGGAATTTAAGGCCGCAGCCACTTCCGCTCTGGGGATTCTCTGATGAATGAGGGAAATGGCTTTCTCTAAAGTGGGGGCATGCTCGAAGCCCATGTCCTCCAGTTCCGAAGGGGCAATCCCTTCCGTGACCACCATGATTTGAATCCGCCTTTTGACCATGGCGCGAAAGATCGTCATGCCCCCTCCGATGTTGACTTCGGGGTAGAAGAAACTCCGCACGGATTCATCTTTCCGCTCTCCGCTTTTCAAACGCTCGAAGAGAGGTTCATACCCTATCGTTCGAACAGTGGAGAAAAGCCTTTTGGTTCCCGCCCGGACGCCCTCATAAGCCGGGGTCAGATGAATGATTGTTCCCCCATCCTGGCAGGCATTCAGTACGGAATAGGGCCCCTTTAAAGACTGGTAAAAGTGGATATCGAAGGGATGTCCCGATGTAAAGACAACCTGGGCCCGGCTGGGCAGTTCGGCCTGGAAAATCTGTCGGGCCAGGGCGACCCCTTGCCGGTGAGCTTGCCGGAAATCCCCACTCACCGCTCCCACAGGATCGCCCTCGGCATTGAGAACCAGGTTGAAAATGAAATCCAAGCCCACCCGCTCAGCGATCTCTTCCATCTCCTCCCGCATGGGATTCCCTTCCACCAAGCCTATGCCTACTCCGGGTTCAACCACCATCAGATGGTTCTGAATGATGCTCTCCCGGCTAGATACTGCTGGAAGAATGGATTTCGCTCCACCGGAATAGCCTCCCAGGCCATGGGGAATGATCCCCCCGAAGGCGACCTTCAGGTCCGCCTCCGCTACCCAGCGATTGACTTCTATGGGGTGGCCTCGCCGGGTCTGGCCCAAGTAGATTAGGTCCTCGTCTGGGTTGTGGTAT
Organism: Deltaproteobacteria bacterium; assembly: GCA_016234425.1. GTDB lineage: Bacteria > Desulfobacterota > SM23-61 > SM23-61 > SM23-61 > JACRCA01. The sequence continues at coordinate 10,405 of JACRCA010000239.1, forward strand.
AAAATTTTTAGGCGGTCCACCACTTCCTGGCCGTATTTTTCCTTGTACGCTTCGGGAAGATCCTGGGGGGCCTGGTGAGTTCCTCCGCCCATAATGAGAAGAATATTTTCATCGGCAATCCCGCCCCGGTTGAGAGAGTTCAGAATCAAAGGCAGGGCAATCTCTCCCTGAACCGGACGAGTTACGTCACTGGCGATCACGACCGCATTCTTCTTTCCCCTAGCAATCTCTTGCAAACGCAGCGTGCCCAGAGGATTTTGCAGGCAGCGGACCATCTCGTTCCGACCGATGGGTGGTAGATTCTGGGTCTGCAGGTTCCCCAATAGGCTCCATCCAGGCGGGAGTTTAAATTCCAATATTTTTTCCCCATAATGAACGCGAATTTTAGAATCTTCCATGGCGCTCTCTCCCTCTACTACAGCCCTAATTCTTCACCCACAATGAACACGCTAAGCCTGTCCTTTTCGTAGCTCCTCTGCCATTCGATGATCGTCACATAGCAACAGATTCGAAGCGGTGAGGAACAATCGACGCACAAACCCAACTGGGCGCACGGGAGCTCTTTATCGAGGCGATGGGCCAGGAAATGGCGTTCGCAGTTCAGAGGGGCGGCCACATTCTTGATCCGCCTGAGGGCCTGATCCACATCCAGGACAATTTTGTTGGCCCCCACCGCGAGAATGACCTTTTTAGGCCCAAAGATGATTCCCGCAACCCGATTCCCCCGGGCATCAATGTTGACAATCTTGCCGTCCAGAGTGATGGCGTTGCTGCCGGTCAGGAAGATATCCGCCAGGAGCGCCTGGCGCATCTTCTGCACTCTCATTTCCGGGGGATCCGCAAATCGCCCGTCATCCAAAAATATAAAGGGGTTGGAGACCTCATGTCCCCCCCGTTCTGCCAGCTTGGCCAGAACATCTACCTGTTCCATGGTCACCGAGTCTCCAATACCAATGCTCGCCTTGTCGGGAATCATGGCCAGGATGGCGGATTGGGCTTCCTGTTTGTCTCTGACATAACGGGCATTGATATTCCGTTTGGCCAAGGCCTCGACAGCCCTCTTGCCCAGCCTTTCATAAATCACGCTTTTCGCTGCCAGCATCTCACCCTCCCAGAACCTCTTCGGCCATCTTTCGAAATTCCTCCTCAGAAACTGGACCCTTTTTCTTCTTCATCTCTTCCGGGCCGAGGGATTATAGATTCTCCAGGGCTTTCTGCGCCAAGGTAGAGCGGACTTTGTCTCGAATCCTCTCGTTCGGATCGGTTAAGATATCGATCACAAAAGGTTCTCGAGATTGCAGAGCTTCCCTCAGAGCCGGGGCAATCTCATCGGGCTTTTTCACACGGACGCCCTGACAATCGAAGGCCTGGGCGATTCTGGCAAAGTCCGTGTCAATATACTCCGAAGCAACCGACCGCCCCTTCTGCCCGTCCCGCACCGCGCCGAGGACTGAGTCGTTCATAACTACAAAGATTGCGGCCGCCCCATATTGCTTGGCAGTGGAGAGAGCATGGATCTGCATCGCCATGCCTCCATCGCCGCAAACTGCTACACAGGGTCTCTGCGGGAAAAGAAGTTTGGCCGCAATGGCTGCCGGAACCGACAGGCTCATGGCTCCAATCCCCGCTGCGGCGAAACAAGTCCCCGGCTGTGGGGTGAGAAAATACCGGAGCATGGCCACCCGGTTGTTCCCCCCATCCAGGGTAAGAATGGACTCTGGAGGAAGGTGATCTCTCAGTTCTTTGACGATCCGGGTAGAAAGAATAGGTACCTGAGAAGAATGCAGGCAGGGATCGTCAAAATATCCTTCCTTCTGCTTCCATTCCTGGATGGTTTTGACCCAATTCTTTTTATCGAGGTTTTCCTTTCCTCTCAGTCTCTCGCGCAGGACCTCGATCAATTGCCGCATCACCAGTTGGGCATCCCCGGTAAGCCCCATATCTACGGGGAAGACCCATCCCACGTTGCGGGAATCGATGTCGACTTGAATGATTTTTTGCCTGCGAGGATCGATCAGCTGTGGGCTTTCGAAACACGTATCCTGCGGTTTCAGGCGGCAGCCGATGATGAGCAAGAGATCGGACTGGCTGATCGCCTTCAGGGCGATCTTCTCCCCGTACATGTTCATCACGCCCAAAGCCAGCGGATGAACTTCCGCAATGGCACTCTTGCCTTGGTAGCTGGTGGCCACCGGCAGTTGTCCCAACTCCGCCAGCTGCTCCAGTTCCGCGTAGGCCTTGGAGGCATGAACTCCGTTTCCGGCAATGATCACCGGCCTCTTGGCCTGCAGGAGAGCTTCCACGGCTTTATCGACGTCCCTGGGAAATGCTGCGGGCTTCTCCACCTGCAGGTACTTGGAGATAGGATAGACTTTAGCCAGAGTTCCCTCCGTGAGTTCTCCTTTCAAGGCCGGGACCCGAAAGAGGCAAGCAGCCGGACCGGGCCTCCCGGAAATGGCATGTTTGATGGCCAGCTGCACACCCTGAATGGCCTCCAGGGGAGATGTCGCCATGGTGACAAACTTGGCCGTTCCCTTGAAAATCTCCTTGAGGTCCAATCCCCCGTAATCCCCCGTCCCACACTGGAAAGGGGCATGGAGGGAGAAATCCTTGTACTCGGTAACGTCGGTCAGAGCCAGCATGGGGGTGGAGGTCAGGTATCCCTCCATCAATCCAAAAAGCCCCGCCGAGGCCACGAAAGGCCCCTGCCCGATGATCAATCCCGGCTTTCCGGTCAACCGGCCGTACATCTCCGCCATGCAAGAAGCCGATTGCTCATTTCTCGTTAGGATCACTTTGATCTTATCTTGATAGTCGTACAGGGATGAAATGATGACGGACACTCCTCCGCCTGGGATGGTAAAAATATGGTCAATCCCTGCCTCTACAAGGATCTCTATGATTTTTTGACTCACGCTACCCATCTGGCTCTCCTTTGCCCGGCCCCTTCACCTCTGCTGGCTGAGGGGCTTATCATTTAATCCGCCTTCATTTGGGCGGAGAAAGTTTTGGAGGAATCTTCACACCCTTTTCCTGGTAGTATCTAACCCCCCCGGGATGCAGTGGGGTAATGTATTTCATCGTTGTTTCATGATCGAGCGCATTCGCGTAGGGGGCAGCTTTCCTTATTTCATCGACATGGGCCCAGGTTGTTTTGACCAGCAGGTAGACCAGCTCTTCCGAAACCGACGCGGCGGCATTGAGGGCCATAATGCTCCCAAAGGTATTAATTTCAAATGGCTGATTGGGGTAGATGTTGGCCGGCAAGCTTTCCGCCACATAGGTGGGGTTCTTCCGCAGGAAATCTTCGATGTATTTCTCCTTATAGATTAAAAATCTGACTTTGGTTGTACTGGTCAGGTCTACAAGGGGGGGCCAGGGGTGGGAGACCCCATACATGGAACCATCCAGAAGTCCGTCCTTCAGCCTTTCGATCATCTCGCTGGGGCTCATGTAGAAGAACCTGGCTTCGATCCCGGCGGTTTTGAAGAATTCCTCAGAAGTCTTCGAAGTGGGCGAACCTTTCGCGCCCAAACCAATCTTTTTCCCGGCAAAATCTTCGAACGATTTAATGCCGGTCCCCTCCGGAGCAAAAGAAATGTAAGTGGTTTTGGAGTAAGCGAACATCAAACGGATGTTCTGACAGGGTTTCCCTTTGGCCAAATCTTCCCCTTTCCAGGCGGGCAGATCTCCTGAACTGGAGGCCCCGGCGAGGTCCAGCAACCCATCGCGGATCATGATGGGATTTTGCCGGGTGCCTGGAGTAACTTGGACTGATATCTCTACCCGGTCTCTTAAATGTTTATTCATGACCTCGGCCCAGGCCGCGCACATGGAATGAATCGCCGTTCCCATAGGACCGCCTCCCATCCGCACTCGGACTGCCTGGGCTTGCCCAGGGGAAGAGGTCATCGCTACAAAGAAGGCCACCATAACCAGCGAGATAAATAGTCTGCCCAAGTGCTTCGTTTTTTTCATTTTATTCCCCCCTATCTCGAGCATTTTTTTCCGGAGATACATCTCTCCGGCCCAAGTTGTTCCTCATTCTTTCCCTGAATCCGCCATGGGAAATGAGGACTGCGGCCACGATTCCCAGGCCAATCAGATCGGTCCACAAGCCCGGGTCCAGCAGCAAGGGAAAAGTGCTTATGAATAGTGCCCTCTGCCAGAGGTTCCACCTTATCCCTCGGATGTAGAATTCCCCCTCTATGCCCATGGCGAGAACGACGACTCCCAACAAAGCGGTGGCGAAAGCCTGGATGATTTCCAAGACCGGCCCCTCCATCAGAAGAACCGGGTTGTAAACAAACATAAAAGGAACAATAAGTCCAGCAATGCCAAGGCGTACCGCAATCCAGGCTGTCTTCAGCCAGTCGGAACCAGCCATACCTGAGGCAATGTACACCGCAACACAGACCGGCGGGGTCAATGCTCCGA
>JACRCA010000240.1 GCA_016234425.1 Deltaproteobacteria bacterium
CCGACCGCCGGCACCAGTAAAATCAAGGGTTTTCCGGCCTCAGTCCTTAGGAATAATGTATTATCAAGCCTTTCAAGCCTTCCCATCCTTCAAACCCTTATCCATCAATGAATTACGGGCATATCCCCTAACAGAATCTGGGTCTCCTGTGCCCGTGTTTTCGGGGTCACATCTTCATTTGTCATTTAAGATGGCCTCGATGGTTGCTGCCAATTTCAAATCTAGGAGGAGACGCTTCTGCACCCGATTCACCGTTTTCGTTACAGCCGTGTACCCCACCCTAAAAACCCTCCCGATCTCCTCATTCCGAGGAGAGCCCAAGCTGATAAAGCACGTAAATCACACCATCCCTGCTTACAGATCGCACCCTCTGCCGCCCCAACAGTGCCCCAACTTTCCCAAGCACCTCTAAAGCTACGGTCTGTGGATCACGGCTCCTTACCAGCGCCCGAGACTGTGGCTTCTCCCTATGGGTCTTCCCTCGGGCCTTCTGAACACACTCCCTGGCAAATTCCCTCCTTTGAAGAAGGGGCGGACAGCTGTGGATAGAATCTTAGGCAATACCCAGTCCGCTGTTAGCAGAGCGGTGCAGAGGGCAGAAAAATTGGTCAGAGGCGAAAAAACTTTGCTTGTTAAAAGTAGAATTTCATAATTTCATACCCGTCCCCCTTTCCCCATAAAGTCTTGAATCGGCCACATCCAGTTGCGCCCGGAGGATGGCCCGGCGGTTTTCGTCCCATTTCAAGGGCGGAAGAGGAATACCATCCTCAGCAGCTTCTAGCCACTTAGGGGGCGTAAAATTAGAGGGGCGTTCGTTCTGACTGCTTAAAGCAATTTCTGCATGGATGTCCCCCTTTCCCTTATTTGGATGATTTAAAGGTGATTCTTTATTTTTCCTTCCTTTCTCCAGGGGAATCCGGCTATGTTCCCGATCATTTTTGGACACCACTGGCCAAAACAATGCCTGCTCGCCAAGGTATTGGATCGGAATATACGTGTTTTTTTAGTCTAAATATAAAAAATGAGCAAAAACGAGCTTTGATAATGTTTCTTGGGTTAAGGAGGGTCGGATATCAACTAAGAAAATGAAATTATTGATTAATAATTTCTTAAACTAGGGGTCAGTTGCAGGATGAGTGCGTCGGTAGAAGGTGGAATACATTTTGCAGAGCTCAAAAAGGGACTGAAAGCATGGGCACCCAGAAGGGGTTTACACTTATTGAATTGGTAATAACGATGGCCATTATTTCCGTAGTAGCCGCAATGGCAGCTCCAGCTTTTCAACGCTACGCAATCAATGGCTATCTGAAGACAGCAGCAAGGGATATCGCCTCCCATATCGCTCTTCTGAAGGGAAGGGCCGCTGCCGAAAACCGAATATATCGGATGGAGTTGAATGTGGAAAACGGCCAATATACTCTAAAGCAATGCAATAGCTTAGGGGTTCCCTGCGAGGGCTGGTCGGACATCGAGGTGAAGGATTTGAGGAATTATTCCGGGGATATCGCTTTTGATGCGGAAGGAACGATCGTTACGGACTATCGTTTCCGGCCCCGGGGAACCGTAACCAGTGGGGCTATGGTTTTGAGGAACAGCAGGGGCTCGATAGCCTCAGTCACCATTAACATGACGGGGAGAGCCAATGTTCAATTCGCTTTTCAATAACAGAGGGATCGGTTTAATTGAGGTTTCCATTTCTCTTTTTCTGACTTCCATCGGGATTCTTGGGCTTCTATCCCTGCAGCCGTCCGCATGGAATTTGTCCGGGAGATCTGAATTGCTGGGGCGGGCGGGCGAGCTCTTGCATAAAGAGTTGGAAGCCAACCAGATGCTGATCATGAATCCCAGTTATCCCAATCCGTGCAGTGCGACTAACCCGGTTACCATAGCCAAGAATGTTTACATCAGTGGCCAAAGTTCAGCCCAGCCCGGAGATGTGCGCATGGGGGTAGAGACAACCATCCAGGACAATCTGAACAGTACCTGGTCTATTCGCGTAAAGGTTACCTGGCCGCGAAATGCCAACGGGATCTCAGACACCCGGATTGTAACCCGCCAGGAAGGTTTCCGGTATGGAGGATCATAAACGAAATGAGAAGTTTGCAAGGATTTACTCTCCTCGAAACCGTCTTCGCCCTTTTCATCGGCCTTTTGCTATTAGGGGCCATTTATACTTCTATGGTATCCGGACAGAAGTCTTCTTTAGCCCTTGAAGGCAAGGTCATGGCCCACCAGGATACCCGGGCTGCCTTGGAGGTTATGGCCCTGGAGATTGGCATGGCGTCTTATAATCGCCATTTTGTACCGGGCATCTGGAGGAACCCTGGAAATTGTGGACAGCCCTCCGCCTATCCAGCCTACAAGGGAATTCCGATGGCCACCTCCAATTCCATCACCATGGAAATGGACATCGGGGAAAGTGGCTTCGTCGGTGACAATCCCAATGAAATTATCAGCTATGTTTACGATGTGGCCAATGAACGGATTACCCGCGAGACGAATTGCCAGGGAGCCCTCCCTTTTTTGGGAGATGTCCCGGGAAGCTCCCGAAGCGTCCGCGTGATCAATCATACGCTCAATATGCCCGTATTCCGATACTTCGACGGTCTGGGAAATGAAATTGCCGCGGCCAATCTGCCGGCCGATATACCCAAAATCAAAAAAATCGAAATCATCCTGGCCACGGAAACCGAAGAGGTGGCCCCGGATACCCTGCAGAGAAGAAGAATGATTTATTCCACGAGTGTAATTTCCCGAAACCACGCCACTAACTAGGAAAGAAGAGGAGTGGGAATTTATGAGATTCACGGCCGGTTCTAAAAATGGGTTTGCCCTCATCGCCGCCATTCTGGTGAATTGGGTCCTGATGTCTGTGGGGCTTCTTGTATTTGCCATATCGACCCAGGATGTGAGGATCAGCTCCCGATTGGTCGGGGAAAAGAAAGCTTTTTCGGCTGTCGAAGGCGGGATTCACCAGTTTATCCGGAGTTTTAACCCGGCCGACCTGCCGTCTTCTGCGGTCAGCAATGTGGCGATTGACCCTAGCCATGATCCAGCTTCGCGGTATACCATCGGGACTCCCTCCCGCCCGACCACCGGTCCGGCAACGGTGCCGTTGTTTGGCTATGCCATTGCGGGAGGTCAACAGTGGGGGCAAGAAATATTCGACGTGGAAGTTACGGGCGCCAACACGCGATACAACAGCATGACCCGGGTTAGTCTGGGTGCGGGTTATGGACCGGTTGAAATTACTACCGCCTACCGGTAAGGCCAGGAGAGTAAGATGAGATCCCGAGCAAAATATTGGTCATTGGCTTTGATTTTGGGGAGTATACTGGTTGGGCCCAATGCCGATGCTCAGGATGAATCGGGCCTTTTTACCTCGTTGGCTCCCGATACTTTGGTTGTCCTGGATTTATCTGGCAGCATGCGCTGGACCCCCGCCGGCGAAAGGATGTATATTAGTAATTCCTATTCTTGCGATTCCAGCAGTGCCCCCTTTTACAGTGAAAGCGGCCCCGGCCATGACAAACCCTGCGCCATCGATCCATATGGAACGGTTCCCAAATATGGCGATGCCTCCTGTTTAGGTCCTTTTTACCGGACCTCCGGAACGGGCCATACTACAGATTGCACCCGTCTGGCCATCGCCAAAAGGTGCCTTTATGATATTCTGGATGATAACGATGACAACGCTATCAATACTGCCGACGAGCAGAATCTTAACGTCCGGTTCGGCTATATGAGGTTTTATGGTTGCTCGGCGGATGACACGGGGGCAGGTTACAGCAGTGGCTGTAACCGGCTGCTCTGGGGGATCGGGGCGAAATATAGCAGGATTTATTGTAATAGCTCTACGAGCTGTTCCCCAACCAGCAGTGTTTCTGGCAGCGTGAGCGGCGAATCGGCCAGCGGAGGGACACCTCTGGCCGCCGCCCTGAACGAGGCCAGACTCTACCTCGATGCTCACAAGGCTTTGGATAATGCCAGAGCCTGCCGGGATAAATTCGTGATTCTGATTACGGATGGGGCGGATACATATTCCTGCGCGGGCAACGGGGATGAAGATCAAGCGACGCAATATAAAAGAAGGAGGGAAACTGTAGCCAAGGCCAAGGCTCTGGCCGATGCCGGATACAAGGTTTTTGTCATAGGTTTTGGTACCCTCATGCCCCACTGGGCCCGGAATACCCTGAACTGGGCGGCCTATTACGGCGGAACGGATAACCCCCTGATGGGCAATTCGGGCGATCCCAGTGTTTTTAACCCCTCTTCTGTGACCGCCTGCCAAACGGATTCCACCGATCACCACAACATTGAAGGAGATGGTGATCATTATTTTGCCCTCTCGCAGGACCCGGGTGAGCTGCCTCTTTCCGGATATGCTTTTTTGGCCACCTCTGCCTCGGACCTCACCACTGGTCTGAAAATGGCCATCGAAATGATTCGGTCGGCGATGTATTCTTTCTCTACCTCCTCGGTTTCCTCCCAGAGAGTTCTGGATGAGAACTATCTTTACGAGGCTTCATTTCAGCCCGTAGAAGATGACCCCTTCTGGAGGGGTCATCTCAAAAAATATAACATCAATTCCGACGGGAGAGTGGGCAGTCCGATATGGGATGGGGGGAGCGTCCTTGAGTCTGTGGCGGCATCCAGCCGGAATATCTATACCTATAAGTCGGGTATTCTGACTCCCTTCTTGCCTACAAGCATAACGAAGGAAGACCTGGGAGTTTCTATGGATACCCAGAGGGACTCCATCATAGGGTTCATCCGCGGGGAGACGAATTACAACTCGGAGTTCTGGAAATTGGGGGATATCTTCCATTCCAGCCCCATAACCGTCGGTACCCCCTCGAGCTTCTTTGAAGATATTCGGGATGCGAACGATGCGTTTGGCACATTTCGACTGAACCATCAAAGGACATCGGCCAATGGTTTGCGGGTGATCCTGGTCGGGGCCAATGAGGGACAGTTCCATGTGTTCAAGGCTTTCGATGGAACGGAAACCTGGAGTTTTATCCCTCCCAACTTGCTCCCCAAGTTAAAAAATATCGCTCATGCCACTCACCCCACCGGGCTGACCCATCAATATTTTGTGGATGGTCCAGTGGCCGCCTCGGATGTCTGGCTGGGGACGGGAGAGGGCCTGAGAAAGTCGGCGACAGACTGGAAGACCCTGGTCGTCTTTGGAGAGGGAAGGGGAGCCAGTTCAACCCTGTGGAGCTCCTCCTCGTCCTGTGATTCCGGATTTAATGCCACCTATTCATCCGCCTACCCCCATTATTGCGGGTACTATGCTTTTGACTTTACCGATACGATGAACCCAGCTTTTAGATGGAAAATCAATCCCCTATCCTCCCTGGCTCCTTACCTGGGTGACCCCTGGAGTAAAGTGGCCATGGGCAGAGTAAAAATAAACGGGAATGAAAAATGGGTGGGTTTTGTAGGGGGAGGTTACAACGCTTCCGATTGTGCGGCAGGAGGCGGATGTGACTCGCGGGCCAAGGCATTCTATGTGGTGGACCTGAGTGATGGAAGTGTTATCTGGAGTTACACCCGGGCCAATGATCCGACCATGAACTACAGTCTTCCGGCATCCCCCGCCATTGTGGATAGTGACAACGACGGCTTCATCGATACCGTCTATGTGGGAGATTTGGGCGGAAGCATGTGGAGGTTCAAATTCTGCGCCTGGAATGACGGCTCGGGCTGCGGTACGGCCAACTGGAGCGGGGGGCGTCTATTTGAGGCCTCCACTGGGGTCATCAGGCCGATCTTTACCATGGCCAGTGTCGCCAAGGACCATGAGGGCAATATATGGATCTATTGGGGGACGGGGGACAAGACGGACCCAAC
>JACRCA010000246.1 GCA_016234425.1 Deltaproteobacteria bacterium
ATACCCTTACCCCCCAGGAACTGGGAAAACTTTTAGGAGTAGATGCGCTCCTCTACACCACAGTTACGGAATTCAGCACTACCTATCTGCTGGCCTACGCCTCCATGACTGTCGGGGCGAGGTTTGAACTGAAGGACGCCAAAACCGGAGAAAGGCTCTGGGAGTCTGATCATCAAGTCAAAGAGACCAAGCTCGGGGTAGATAGAAAATCCCTGCAGGAAACTCTGCAATTCGCCGCCCTGCAATCCTATGCACCCTATTGCCAAAAAGTCATTGATGCGAGCTTTACTACTCTGCCAAATGGACCCATGTACTCTGCCCCCGCTCCCACTGGTTGCCTGATTCCGGGAGGGAAGAGATAAATAACAAAGGAGGTTCATCATGGACTTTAGAAAAATAAGAGTTTTATTTCTCGTCGTGTTTCTCGGAGTTTTATGGGGTTGTGCGGGGATGCCCATGATGGGAGGGGGGCCGAGCAAAGAAACGAAAGTAGCCCAAGCCCAACCGGCTCCCCAACCCGCAGCTCCACAGCCAGCGGCGCCGGCTCCAAAAATCACCCATAAGGGCCCCAAGCTGCGCGTGGGCATTGTGGACTTTGTAAATAAGACCAGTTATGGCGCTGGCCGGCTGGGAACCTCTGCCTCGGATATCCTGACCACCGAGCTCTTCAAAACAGGTGCCTTCATCATCGTCGAGCGAGCCCAATTGAGGCAAGTCCTCGGAGAGCAGGCCTTGGGCCAGACCGGGGTCGTCAACCCTGAAACAGCTGCCCAGGCCGGAAGGGTTTTAGGCTTAAATGCCTTGGTGACCGGTTCCATTTCTGAGTTCGGGGTCAGTACTTCGGGGACGGACCTCGGGGTCTATAAGCAAAAAGTTCAAAAAGCTAAATGCACGGTTGATATCCGGGTTGCGGATGCTTCCACGGGTCAGCTTTTATTCGCTGATTCGGGCAAAGGAGAATTTGAAAGGAAAGCCCAGGAAGTCCTCGGTCTGGGCCAACGCGCAGGCTATGATGAGACGTTGGGGCAGGAAGCTTTACGGTCCTCAATCACCAAATTCATGGATAATCTCGTGCAATCCCTGCAGAGCGTGGAATGGTCAGGAAGGATTGCCATGGTGAGCGGGAATGAGGTTTACATCAATGCTGGGCGAGATGTGGGATTGAAGCCGGGGGATATCCTGATAGTCCAGACCCTGGGAAAGGAGATCTACGATCCCCAGACCAAGGTGCTCTTGGGTCGATCGAGGGGGATGGTGAAGGGTGAGTTACTGGTCACTGATTTAGAGGAGAAAATGACTATCACCCAGGTCCGCGCCGGCACTGGGTTCCAGGAAGGTGATGTAGTTAAAGTAAAGAAATAAGTTGAAATTTCATTGGCCATGATGAGGTGACGATGAAAAGAGGGGTTTTTTTTGTTTTTTCACTCCTTATTCTTTCTATTCTTGGGGGGTGCGGTCTTCCAAAAGAAACCCGCCGGGGAATCGGAAACGAAGGATTCCTTAATGTCCTAGCTACCCCCAATGATGCGGAAGTTTATGTAAATGGGCAGCTAATGGGCAACGCCGAGCAATTCGAGAAGAATCCCCTGGAGCTGAGGAGTGGCACCCATAAGATCGAAATCCGCAAAGCGGGATTCGCCTCAGAGGTGCGCGAGATTTATGTGGGAAATCAGTCCCGGCACACCTTGAAGATCAACCTGAAAAAATCCCCATAGGCGAATTGGAAGGGCGGAGAAGTTGCCAAAAGTGGGACGAAAAGAGGAAGTTCATGCAAGCGCTGGGTAAGTTATTATGCCTTCTCGGGTTTATTCTGATCACGCTGTTCCTTTGGCCCGAGAACTCGACAAGTGAAAAATCCAGCGGAAAGGAATCTCCCTCGGACCAGGCCAAGGTTACTTTTCTTCAGGGCCGGGCAGAAGTTTTGCCAAAAGGAGAGACCACCTGGAAACTCTTGCAAGTTGGCAGCATCCTTTCTCGCGATGATGAAGTCCGCACAGGTGATAAGGCGCGCATCGAAATTCAGCTTCCGGATCGGTCTGTTCTGCGCTTTGACCAGCAGACGACCTTTAAAATGAAAACCCTTTTTTTCGACGCGCGGGAAGGCTCCCGGGAGATGAAAGTGGAGATGATTGCGGGAAAGACCTGGGCCAATGTGCGCAAAGCCTTTGGTTCCAAGAGGACCTTTGAAGTCGCTTCGGCCAATGCCGTTGCCGGGGTACGCGATACCATCTGGCGAATGAATGTAGCCGAAGATAAGACCACCTTGGTTCGGGTTTATGAAGGGGTGGTGGAAGTCTATCATCCCTTTGTCAAGCCAGATTATAAGCCGGAGGAGGAAGGGTTTAAAGCTCCGCGAGAGGTGAAGGGTCCTCAGGAAGTTCCTCCTCCTTACACGGAGGTCAGTAAAGAGGAGTGGGAGAGAATTGTCCTCACCCAGATGATGCAGGTGATTGTTCCACCCGTTGGCAAACCTGAAAAGCCAGTAACTTTTTCGCCCGAAGATGACCAGAAAGAGGAATGGGTACGCTGGAACCAGCAGAGGGATAAGGAGGTAAGGCCCTAAGAATCCCGTCCCAACGATGCTGAATCTTCCCAACTTTTTTAGTGCGGGGCGGATGATCTCTGCCCCCATCCTCATTATCTTACTGATCAATCAACTTTTCGGCTGGGCTCTCCTGATCTTCGTTGTCGCGGCGGTCAGCGATGCCGTGGATGGTTTGCTGGCCCGTCTTCTCCATCAACACACAGTTCTGGGTGCTTACCTCGACCCGCTGGCGGATAAACTCCTTACCGCCTCCTCGTTTGCTACTTTGGCCATCATGAATATCCTGCCCGGCTGGCTGGCCGTGATTGTCATCAGCCGGGATATAATTATTTTGCTAGGTCTCATGATCCTCTTTTTAACTTCCCGCTTTCCAGAAATCCGGCCTTCGCTGGCAAGTAAAGTAACCACGGTCTTTCAGCTTGGCACCGTCACTGCTGCCCTATTTTTCAAGTTCGCTTTCTCCATCCCATTCGTGCTTGAATTTTTGATCTGGGCTACAGCTTTAGCCACGATCATTTCGGGTTTGCAATATGTCGGAAAAGGCATTAAGATTTTTAACCAGGTTATCCCTTGATTTTTCACAAAATACCTTAAAGTTCTTCATGAAGATTGATATTTTTTCTTGACAATTTATCTGCTTATCAGTAACAATGATTTTAAATTAGGGGAAAATAGGCACGTAGCTCAGGGGGAGAGCGCTACCTTGACGCGGTAGAAGTCAGGGGTTCAAATCCCCTCGTGCCTACCATAACCCTATTCTGAGGCAGCCGGAAATTAACCCTCATTATGACGAAAAGGCATCATGGATTTAACCGGTGATGCCTTTTTCTTATTTAAGGCTGATAGAACCATCCAGTGATAATCTATGGAGAAAATTGAAGTCCGCTTTCCAGATGGGACGGCTAAGAGCTACCCCAAAGGGATATTGCTAAAAAATCTTTTGGCAGATTCATCAATCCGGGGCAAGGCGGATGAGATCGTAACCGCCAAAGTAGATGGGGTTCTTCTGGACTTGCAAACTCCTCTGACAAAGGGAGGGTTGTTAGAATGGGTCAGTATCGCTTCTGAACAAGGAATGGAAGTTTTGCGGCATAGCACTTCTCATGTGATGGCTCAAGCAGTGCAGAGTCTATTCCCTGGCACCAAGCTTACCATCGGCCCCGCGATCAAGGAAGGTTTTTACTACGATTTCGATTTCGACCGCAGCTTCTCCCCAGAAGATTTCCCCCGCATCGAAGCGAAGATGCAAGAAATCATCGATCAGGATCTACCCATCGTGCGCAGAGCCGTTCTCCGGGAAGAGGCTTTGCGGATCTTCCAGGAACGGGGTGAGCCTTATAAGAGGGAGTTAATCGCGGAGCTATCCGATGGTGAGGTAACCCTCTACCAACAGGGAGAGTTCATCGATCTGTGTCGGGGACCCCACCTTCTCTCCACAGGAAAGATCAAGGCTTTCAAGCTGACCACTGTAGCCGGGGCCTATTGGAGAGGGGATGAACGGAATAAGATGCTCCAGAGGATTTATGGCACGGCTTTTCCTTCTTCCGAAGCATTGGAGAAATACCTCCACCATATGGAAGAGGCGCGCCGCCGCGATCACCGAAAATTGGGGCGAGAACTTGACCTCTTTTCCATCAATGAAGAGGCTGGAGCGGGATTAGTGATCTACCATCCCAAAGGTGCACTTCTGCGCATGATCCTGGAGGACTTTGAAAAACGGGAACATCTGAGGCGAGGCTACCAGTTGGTCATTGGGCCCCAAATCCTGAAGTTGGACTTGTGGAAACGCTCGGGCCATTACGATAATTACCGGGATAAAATGTATTTCACAGAAGTTGAGGGGCAGGCCTATGGAATCAAACCGATGAACTGCCTTGCTCACATGCTCATCTACAAATCAAAAATCCGGAGTTATCGCGACCTGCCCATCCGCTATTTCGAGCTGGGGACAGTCCATCGGCACGAGAAGTCCGGGGAACTTCATGGTCTTCTTCGTGTTCGGGGATTCACTCAAGACGATGCCCATATTCTTTGCATGCCTGAGCAGCTGAATGAGGAGATTCAAGGAATTCTCAACCTGGTCCGGGACGTCATGAAAATCTTTGATTTCCCTTATACCCTGGAGCTCAGCACGCGACCGCAGCGGGGAACCATCGGTTCTGATGAAGACTGGGAAAGGGCTACGGAGGCTCTGCGTTTGGCCTTGGAAGGGAGTTCCCTCCCTTACCAGATCAACAGAGGGGAGGGAGCCTTCTATGGACCCAAGATTGACGTAAAACTCAAGGATGCCTTGGAGCGAGAATGGCAATGCGCCACCATTCAAGGCGACTTTGCCATGCCCGAGCGTTTTGATCTTAACTATATTGGAAAAGACGGGAAAAAACATCGGCCCGCGATGATTCATCGGGTCATTTTAGGCGCGATGGAGCGCTTCATTGGTGTGCTTACAGAGCACTATGCCGGCGCTTTCCCTACCTGGCTGGCTCCCGTGCAGGTTATCTTGCTGACAGTTACAGACCCGCAGATTCCCTACGGGGAGATGATTTTTCAGAAATTGATTACCGCGGGAATCCGCACGGAGAAAGACTTCCGGAATGAGAAATTGGGCTTGAAAATCCGGGAGGCTGAAATCCAGAAAATCCCTTATATGGTGGTTTTGGGGGAAAAGGAAGTAAAGCAAAACCTAGTGGCTCCCCGGGCGCGCAGCGGAAAGACGCTGAGGCCCATGAGGATCGAAGAATTTATCCAGAGGATAAAAGAAGAATGTTCCATAGGAGGTGAAGCGTATAGTTAAAGAAGTAGCCATCAATTGGGACATCAGAGCTCCAGGAGTCCGGGTGATCGATTCAGATGGCAAACAAATAGGAATCATGCCGCTGAAGGAGGCCATGAGGATCTCCGAGGAAAGAGGTTTAGATCTCGTGGAGGTCGCCCCAAATTCCAACCCTCCGGTCTGTCGGATTATGAATTATGGAAAGTACAAATACCAGCAAAGCAAGCGGATCCAGGAGGCCCGGAAACATCAGACCATCATCCAGGTAAAGGAGGTCAAGGTTAGACCCCGGACGGAGGAACATGACTTCCAATTTAAACTCCGCCATGTGAAGCGGTTTCTCAGCGAAGGCAACAAGGTCAAGATTTCCATTCTCTTCCGGGGAAGAGAGATTGCCCATCCAGAATTCGGAAGAGAAATGCTCAACCGCTTCCTTGAGGAAGTCAAGGATCTTATGGTCCTGGAGCAAGCTCCCCGTTTGGAAGGGCGAAACATGGTCATGATTATCGCCCCGAAGAGTTAATTCTTTTTCGCCTTCAGGCTATTTCTGTGTACGCCCTTGGGGCAGGGAGGGGTTTTTTTATTTCCCATTCCCCGGCCGAAAGAAAAGAGGAGATTTGCCTATGTTAAAGATAAAAAGTAAGCGGGGGGCGGTTAAACGATTTAAGTTGACGGGAAGCGGGAAGGTCAAGCACTATAAGGCTTTCGCCAGCCACCTTCTGACCGGCAAGAAATCCAAGCGGAAGCGAAATTTACGCAAGTCTGTTTTGGTCGATAGACGGGATCTAAAAAACGTAAAAAGACTGCTTCCTTATCTTTGAGGCCCAAAAATGAGGAAGAGTTAGGTATTCCTAAAAGGTGACCCCGCCTTTACCGGGGCAACAAAAGGAGCAACCAAGAATGCCCAGAGTAAAAAAAAGCGTTAAATCAAGAAGACGAAGGAAGAGAGTACTGGAAGAAGCCAAAGGCTACCGGGGTGCCCGCGGACGCCTCTACCGCCTCGCTACTGAGGCGGTAGATCGAGCTCATAAATTCGCCTATCGTGGCCGCAAGACGAAAAAAAGAGTTTTCCGCTCCCTTTGGGTTACGCGCATCAATGCCGCGGCTCGTTTGCATAACCTGACCTACCATCAATTGATCTCCGGCCTGAAAAAGGCCGCAATGGAGGTGGATCGGAAAATTCTGGCCGAGATGGCTGTCTCTGACCCCGTAGGGTTTTCTAAAATGGTAGAGATCGCCAGAGGGCAAATGGCGTGAGTGCAGGAAACGGCGTCCGAGAAAAGCTTAAAAAGCTGGAAAGGGAAGCTCTGGCGGAGTTGCAGGCCGCCAGGGGGGAAGCCCAGGTTCGGTCTGTAAGCACGAAATATATCGGTCGGAAAGGCCTGCTCACTCATTGGCTCAAGGAAGTAGGAAAGTTGCCCGCAAAGGAGCGGCCGATATTGGGACAGATGGCCAATCAATTGAAGGCCACATTGGAAAGAGAAGCGGAGCGGGCCATAGAAGAAGAGCGGAAGCGGCAGAAGGAGGAATGGCTGCGGCTTGAACAGATTGACTACAGCCTACCGGGGCGCAGACCCCTGCGGGGCAGTAAACACCTGATCACTCAAGTTACCGAAGAGATCGTATCCAT
This sequence comes from Deltaproteobacteria bacterium, assembly GCA_016234425.1. Classification (GTDB taxonomy): domain Bacteria; phylum Desulfobacterota; class SM23-61; order SM23-61; family SM23-61; genus JACRCA01. The sequence continues at coordinate 6,949 of JACRCA010000246.1, forward strand.
TTTTGAGGGCCTGGGGTTTGAAGTTTCGGAAGGACCGGAAGTGGAGCTCGATTATTATAACTTTGAGGCCTTAAATTTTCCCCCAGACCACCCGGCCCGTGATATGCAGGACACCTTTTACTTCTCCCCCAACGTAGTCCTGCGCACCCATACATCACCAGTTCAGGTCCGCACCATGGAAAGGCGCAACCCCCCCCTGCGGGTGATTGCCCCGGGGAGGGTTTATCGGCATGATTCAGACCCCACGCATAGCCCGATGTTCCATCAAGTCGAAGGATTCATCGTCGACCAGCAAATCACTTTTGCCGACCTGAAAGGGACTTTGACTTATTTTGTCCATCAGTTCTTCGGCCCAGAAGTGCAGATGCGCTTTCGGCCCAGCTTTTTTCCTTTTACCGAGCCCAGTGCAGAAGTAGATATCCAGTGTGTAATCTGTCGGGGGGAAGGCTGCCCGGTATGCAAGAAGAGCGGATGGCTGGAAATCTTAGGCTCCGGGATGATCGACCCAGAGGTTTTTCGGTTTGTGGGATACGACCCAGAACTCTATACTGGTTTTGCCTTTGGCTTGGGAGTGGAACGCATTGCCATGCTGCGGGTGGGGTTGAGCGATATCCGCATCTTTTTCGAGAACAACCTGCAATTTTTGAAGCAGTTTTAATGGCCGATATTCCCCCGAAGGTTGGCGGCGAAGGAAGAATGGCATGAAGATCAGTTGGGAATGGCTGGAGGATTATGGAGGAATATCCCTCAGCCCCCCGGAACTGGCTGAAGTCCTGACTCACTCTGGGTTGGAAGTGGAAAGCCTCAGCGAGTGG
>JACRCA010000247.1 GCA_016234425.1 Deltaproteobacteria bacterium
AAGGAAAAGGGGTTCTTCTCTTGGGTGACCAAATCGGGGACCTATAAGGAAGAAATCTTGGAAAGGGATCTGGATGCCCTCCTGGTTTTTTACCTCCAAAAAGGCTTCCTGCAAGTGAAAGTTGGCAAGCCTCAGGTGACCTACGATCAGGAGGCAATCAGGATCAACATCCCCATAGAGGAAGGGCGCCAGTTCAAAGTGGGCAAATTGGACATTCGGGGGGATCTCATCGCCCCCAAAGAAGAGCTGTTCAAGTTGGTAAAGATTTACGTAGGTGAGATCCTCAATCGGGATAAAGTGCGCGAGAGCGTCTCTAACCTTACTGACCAATATGCCGATAAAGGGTACGCCTTCGTGGAGGTTACCCCCCAAACGATCATCCATAAAGAAAATGACCTGGTGGACTTGATATTTGAGATTCAGCAGGGTAGTAAGGTTTATTTCGAACGCATCAATATCTTAGGGAACACCAAAACCCGCGACAAAGTAATCCGCCGGGAACTTAAGGCTGTGGAGGGTGAGCTTTATAGTTTGGGAGCGCTGAAAAAAAGCCGGGAAAACCTGCACCGTCTGGGATATTTTAAAGAGATAAATTTGAGCACCAAAAAAGGGAGCGCCGAGGATAAACTGGACCTGAACGTGCAGGTGGAGGAAGCGCCCACGGGGGCTTTCAGCTTTGGCGCTGGCTACAGCTCGATCGATAGATTTGTGGGGATGGTGCAAATATCTCAGAGCAACCTCTTTGGCCGCGGACAGAGGTTAATTCTGGCCGGCCAATTCGGGGATGTCTCGCAATATTACAATCTGTCTTTCACCGAACCCTGGCTATTTGATACCCGGGTTTCTGCTGGGGGCGACTTATACCGCACGCGCCGGGAATTCGATGATTACACCGTGCAAAAATCGGGTGGCGGGGTGCGCTTTGGGTTTCCTTTATTCGAGGAGGTTCGAGGCAATACAGCCTACAAGTATGAACAGGTGGAAATCAGCGACGTAAAGGACATCGCTTCCATCATCATCAAAGATCAAGCAGGAACCTCCGCCACCAGCAGCATCAGCGGGGCTTTGCGTCGGGATAGCCGCGATCATTTTTTTGATCCCACCAGGGGTGCGGATAACTCCATCTCCATAGAATATGCCGGAGGGCCATTGGGAGGAACCAACTATTTCACCAAGTATGGCGCCAATTCTGTCTGGTTTACCACTCCCTTCTGGAAGATCACCTTCATGGCCCGCGGCCGGATTGGATACATTCATGGCAATGAGGGCCGTCCCATCCCGCTGTTTGAGCGTTACCGGCTGGGAGGAATCTATTCTGTTCGGGGCTTCAAAGCTTTCTCCATCGGCCCTAAGGCTCCCAATGGGGAAGTCATCGGAGGAGATAAAGAATTGCTCTTCAATTTTGAAGCCGTCTTCCCCCTGATTCCGGCCATCAAGATTAAAGGGCTGGTTTTCTTCGATGCGGGCAATGCTTTCGACGTTGGCGAACCCTACAGATTGGATGACTTGCGGACCAGCGTGGGAGTAGGATTTCGCTGGATATCCCCGATTGGCCCTCTCAGGTTGGAATGGGGATATAACCTGAGTCCCAAGGAAGGAGAGAGCCGCAGCGGATGGGATTTTACGATCGGAATGTTCTTTTAAATCGGGGGATCGGCTGAGGGACAGCTGGAATAAAACTTAGAGATCCCAGGGGGCAGCTTTATGATAAAAATTTTTTCCAAGGAGAGCGGGATGAAGAAAAGTGGAGTTTTCATTCTTTCGTGGGGGATGGTGGTAGCTTGCGCTTCCTTTGTTCTGGGGGCAGAACCGGTGAAGATCGGGTATGTAGATTTGCAAAGGGCTTTGAACTTGTGCGAGGCTGGCAAGGAAGCTAAAAAGGTGATGACCCTGGAAATGGAAAAAATGCAGAAAAATTTCGCTGGCAAACAAAAAGAACTGGAGAAAATAAAGGAAGACCTAGAGAAGCGCGGCTCAGTGCTGAGTGAGACGGCCCGGCGGGAGAGGGAAAGAGAGTTCCAGGCGAAGTTGCGCGACCTGCAGCGCCTGCAGCGTGATTACGAAGAGGAACTACGTCGGAAGGAACGAGAATTGAGCGAACGGATCATGAAAAACTTAGCGGCCATCGTCCAAAAGATGGGAGAAGAGGGGAAATATACGTTAATCTTGGAAAAAAGCCAATCCGGGATTATCTACAGCCCCAGCGCCATGGATCTGACTGAAGAAGTGATCAGGACGGCCGATCAAAAACAAAGATGAATTCTGGGGAGAGAGGGCAGACCAAGAGGAAGGCTACGCTGGAAGAGCTGGCAGCTCTGGTGGGAGGGCAGGTGGAAGGGGACCTCGCCCTGGAGATCACTGGAATTGCCAGCATTGAAGAGGCCAAAGAAGGGGAGATTACCTTCCTTACCGCGGTCAAGCAACTCTCCCGGCTGGAAAACACGAATGCTTCGGCAGTCATCGTCCCGCTATCCTTGTCATCTTTTCCCAAACCGCTCATCCGTACGGCGAATCCTTACCTGGCCTACGCTAAGGTTCAGGCCTTCTTCTCCCATCAACCTTACAGCCCCAAGGGAATCGATCCCCGGTCCCATATCGGCCGAGGCGCGGAAATGGGTCGGGATGTTTCCATCTACCCTTTCGTTTATGTGGGCGATGGAAGCAAGATCGGCGACCGGGTAATTCTGTACCCGGGGGTTTATGTAGGAGAATCGGTTCAAATCGGCGAGGAAAGCATCCTGTACCCTAACGTGGTGATCAGGGAACGATGTGTAATCGGAAAGCGGGTCATTATCCATGCTGGGACCGTCATCGGGAGCGATGGATTCGGGTTCGCCCGGGAGGGAAATAGGTATGTGAAAATCCCGCAAGTGGGCATCGTGCAAATAGACGACGATGTAGAAATTGGAGCAAACTGCGCTGTCGATCGCGCGGCTATGGGCAAGACCTGGATTAAGAGAGGGGTAAAGACCGATAATCTTGTCCAGATTGGCCATAACGTGATTATTGGAGAGGACACTGTGATCGTGGCCCAGGTGGGAATTGCTGGAAGTACGGAAGTGGGCAACCGAGTGGCCTTGGGCGGTCAGGTGGGGGTTATCGACCATATAAAAATCGGAGATGGAGCTATGGTGGGAGCCCAGTCCGGGGTGGCCCAGGACGTCGCTCCAGGGCAGGTAATTTCGGGCAGTCCAGCTTTTCCCCACCGGGAATGGCTGAAAGTGCAGGCTGTTTTTCCCAAACTTCCAGAAATGAAGCGCGCCCTAATGGCCCTGGAGAAAAGAGTCAGGGCTCTGGAAGAGAAGAAGGAGTAAATCTTGGAGATTCATCCAACCGCTATCGTTCATCCCCGGGCGACCATGGCTCCCGGGGTGAAGATTGGGCCGTATAGCCTGATTGGGGAAAACGTGCGCATTGGAAAGGATACGGTCATCGATTCCCAGGTAGTCTTAGATGGGTGGACTGAAATTGGCGAACGGTGTCACCTGTTCTCCTTTGTCTCCATCGGGGCGCCACCGCAACACTTGCGGTATCGGGGGGAGCCAACTCGAGTGATTATCGGGAATGGGAACGTAATCAGAGAATTCGTTACCATCAACCGGGCAACGGCCGAAGGGGGAGGAGAAACGGTCCTGGGCAACGACAACTTTATCATGGCCTATTCCCATATTGCCCATGATTGCAAGATAGGAAATCAAGTGATCATGGCCAATGCCTCCACCTTGGCTGGACACATCGAGGTGGAAGACTTCGCCATCGTTGGGGGTTTGGTGGCCATCCATCAGTATGTCCGCGTGGGCCGCTATGCCATCATCGGGGGTGCCTCAGGGGTGCCCAAAGATGTCCCTCCTTACATGTGTGCCGCAGGAAATCGAGCCAAGCTTTTTGGTCTGAATACCGTAGGTTTGAAAAGGCACGGTTTTCCCGATGCTACCCTAGCTGCGCTCAAGCAGGCTTACCGGATTCTCTTCCGCTCCCACCTTACTCTGAACAAGGCCATCGAAAAGGTGCAGGCCGAAGTTCCTGATTTACCAGAAATCAGGCATATCGTAGAGTTTGTGCAGAACTCGAAAAGGGGAATATGCCGATGAGGCGGACAGTCGGATTAATCGCGGGAGATGGCCGACTTCCCCTGCTATTGGCCAACAATATTCGGGCGGCTGGCTATCGAGTGGTGGCCGTCGGACACATCGGTGAGACGAAAAGGGACTTGAAACATTGCGTGGATACCCTTAAGTGGGTGCGCGTGGGTGAATTGGGGAAGATCATCAACCTCCTGGAAGAAGAAGGCGCAAAAAGCGTCATCTTCATCGGAAGAGTTGCCAAAACGCATTTCTTTTCCCAGGCCAGGCCAGATGCAAGGGCGCTCAAGGTCTTAAGTCAGCTGCGGGATAGAAAGGATGATGCCATCCTTCGGGCCATCGCCGAAGAGATCGAAAGGGAAGGGATCCGCGTCGAAAGTCCGATCCCCTTTCTGAAAGACAGCCTGGCCCCAAAAGGATGCTTTTCCCAGAGGGTGCCGACAGAGCGCGAGCGAAAAGACATCACCTTTGGCTGGAGGATTGCCAAAAGAGTGGGAAGCCTGGATATCGGCCAGAGCATCGTTGTCAAGGACCAGATCGTTCTGGCTGTAGAAGCCATCGAGGGAACGGATGAGACCATTCGTCGCGGAGGGAAATTAGGACGAGGGGGAGTCGTGGTCGTTAAAGTTTGCAAACCCAAACAAGACCTCAGGCTTGATCTGCCGGTAATCGGCCCTGCGACAATTGCAACGCTAAAAGAGGCTGGAGCTTCTGTTCTCGCCGTAGAAGCGGAGAAAACGATCATTGTTGATAAAGAGAGGGTCATTCGCGAAGCCAACAGGAATCATCTATGCCTCATCGGAATTTGAAGAGTTATCCATCTGGGTCTCCAAAAAGGAAGTTAAGGGTGGGGGTTGTGGGGGTTGGTTACCTCGGAAAATTCCATGTAGAAAAGTATGCTGGGATCCCGGAAGTTAAAATCGTGGGGTTGGTGGACAAGGTTCCCAGCAAGGCTAAAGAATGGGCTGATAAGCTGGGAACCGATAGCTTTGCAGACCACCACAAGCTTTTGGGCGAAGTAGATGCCGTGAGCGTGGTGGTACCCACAGACCTGCATTACCCTATCGCCAAAGACTTCTTACAGTCCGGAAGCGACGTCCTGCTGGAAAAACCCATATCCTCCACCCTCTGGGAGGCTGAGGATCTGATTGCTGCAGCCCAAAAAAACGGGCGGATTCTGCAGGTAGGGCACCTGGAGAGGTTCAACCCGGCTATTCTGGCCGTTCGGGATAGAATCCAGGCACCCCTTTTTATCGAGTCTCATCGCTTAACCCCTTTTCGAGGCCGGGGCACAGAGGTTGACGTAGTGCTGGATTTGATGATCCATGACTTGGACATCATCCTCAGTTTTGGGCGCTCTGAGGTTGAGCATATCCACGCGGTTGGAGTTCCGGTGCTCACGGATAAGGTAGACATTGCCAACGCCAGAGTTCAATTCCAGGGAGGTTGTGTAGCAAACATCACCGCCAGTCGAATTTCCATCGAGGATCAGCGGCGCATCCGCGTTTTTCAACCAGATTCTTATTTGGCTGTGGATTATGCCGCCAAGAAAGTGGCCGCATACCATCGGGTATTTCCCCCTGGGAGCAAAAAACCTCAGGTGATCTCGGAACAGGTCAAAGTGGAACCTGGAGATGCTCTCGAGAATGAAATTCGCTCCTTTGTCCAATGCTCGATGAACCGAACAGCTCCGGCCGTAACAGGAGAGGATGGAAAAAAAGCTCTCGCCTTAGCTATGCAGATCAATGAGCAGATCCAAGCAAATATTAAAAAAATTCCCTGGCTTACTTCTTTCTATGAGATGAGAGAAGACCTTCTGGACGCATCCTCGTGATCAGCGGCCGAAGAGGGAGTAGTTTGACTTTTGAGTTCCGGGAAGAAAAAAATCATGATCGTGACTGGAGAGGCTTCCGGAGACCTCCATGGGTCTCGAGTCGTAAAAGCCATAAGGCAACAAAATGCCGAAGTGGAGGTTTACGCAGTCGGTAGCAAGCATATGCGCCAGGCCGGAGCAGAGATACTCGTTGATTCCTCCCGATTGGGAGTGGTGGGAATTACCGAAGTGATGGAGCGCTTTGGTAGCCTAATAAAAGCGTATTGGAATTTAAAGAATTTTATTAAGAAAGTCTCAATTAGTCTTTTAATTCTAATTGATTTTCCGGATTTTAATTTGCTGTTAGCCAAAGTGGCCAGAAGGTTGGGGGTACCAATCCTCTATTACATCAGTCCCCAGATTTGGGCCTGGCGTCCTGGGCGGTTGGAAAAAATCGCGCGGCTGGTTAATAAGATGGCCGTTATTTTTCCGTTTGAGGTACCCATCTATGAAAAAGCCGGGTTAAGTGTGCAATTCGTCGGGCACCCTCTTTTGGACGTGTTGGGTTCAAAGCATTGGACTGATTCATTCCCGGATGATTTCAAATTTAAAGGTAACCCGCTCATCACCCTCCTTCCTGGAAGTCGAGAGAGGGAGATTAAATATCTGCTCCCTGAGATGGTCAGGGGTGCCAAAATTTTAGTTGGACAGAAACCGGGTGCGAAATTTATTTTGGCGGCAGCGCCGACGATAAATGTTCAGGGCTTAAAAAAAATTTTGGCCGATCAATCTATTGACATTCCGGTGGTTGAGGGTCAAACTTACCGAGCCATCATGGCGGCCGATTTAGTGATCGTCGCCTCTGGCACAGCTACGTTGGAGACAGCCATCTTGGGAAAACCCATGGTGATCGTCTACCGAGTTTCTTCCTTAAGTTACTGGGTGGGGAAAGTAATGGTGAAGGTAGGTTGGGTTGGACTGGTAAACATTGTGGCGGGAAAAAAGGTCGTGCCCGAGCTTCTTCAGGGGAAGGCCAAAGGAGAGAGAATCGCTGCGGAAGCAATGAAGATTTTAGATGATGAAACTTACCAAATGGAGATGCTCAGGAGATTGGCAGAAGTCAGGGAGAAGCTGGGCACTCCGGGCGCCGCCGAAAGGGTGGCTCGAATGGCTCTGCAAATGGTCGAAGAAAATAAAGCCATCAGCCATTAGCTCTCAGGGTCATTTGAATTTTTGGGCACTTAACTTGAATCTTTACCGCCGACTATTACAATTTGTCAAACCTTATTGGACCCGCCTGGCCGCGGCCATGGTATGCATGCTCTTTGTCTCCGCCTCTACTGCTGCATCTGCTTTTCTGGTAAAACCTGTCCTGGATGATGTTTTTTTCAAGAAGGACCTGACCATGCTGAAGCTGATTCCTCTGGCCATCGTCGGCCTTTTTTTGCTGAAGGGTTTTTTCGACTATGGGCAGGCCTACCTCATGTCTCACGTAGGTCAACGAATCATCGCCGACCTGCGAGAAAAAATTTATAGCCATCTCCAGTCTCTCTCCCTTTCATTCTTTACTCGCAACCCCACCGGGGTGCTAATGTCGCGGATTACCAATGATGTTACCCTGGTTCAGGGGGCGGTAACCGACGCAGTCACAGGCTTACTGAAAGATTTTTTTACCATCATCGGTTTGGTTGGCGTGATTTTTTACCGGGATTGGAGTTTGGCCATTGTGGCCCTCGTGGTCTTCCCGCTGGCTGTCTACCCGATCGTCAATTTTGGAAGAAAACTTCGGTCCTACAGTTTTCGCAGCCAATCCACCATGGGGGACATATCCTCCATCCTCATGGAGACCATTTCCGGCAATCGGATCGTCAAAGCTTTCAACATGGAAGATTACGAGCGTAAACGCTTTGCTAGAGAAAACCGGAGACTTCTGGAAATTATCCTGAAGTCTGTCCGAGTTCGGGCAATTTCCCATCCCCTGATGGAGACGCTCGGCGGCCTGGGTATCGCTTTTATCGTATTCTACGGAGGCTATAATGTCATCAAAGGAGTGGCTAGCCCCGGAACCTTCTTTTCCTTTCTGGCGGCTCTCCTGATGCTGTACGAGCCAGTAAAACGCTTAAGCGGGGTTAATAACACCATTCAACAGGGATTAGCTGCGGCCTCGAGGATCTTCGAAGTTCTGGATACAGTGCCAGAAATCCACAGCAAACCGGGTTCCAAAGTTCTCTCCTCCGTGTCCAAAGGGATTGAATTCCAGAATGTTTCTTTCAAGTATGAGGAAGATTGGGTGTTGAAAAATATCAACCTGCAGATCAAAGCCGGGGAGGTTGTGGCTTTTGTGGGCTCCAGCGGGGGCGGGAAGACAACTCTGGTAAATCTCCTACCCAGGTTTTATGACGTCACCGCAGGGGGGGTGCTCATCGATGGCGGGGATATCCGAGACCTAACCGTGGAATCCTTAAGGTCGATGATTGGCATCGTTACTCAACAAACCATCCTTTTCAATGACAGCGCGCGGAACAATATTGCCTATGGAAAAATTGACCAGACTTTTCAAGAGATTGTAAGAGCTGCCGAAGCTGCCTACGCCCACAAGTTCATTCAAAATCTGCCCAAAGGTTACGATACGGTAATCGGGGAACAAGGGGTAAAGCTGTCAGGAGGCGAACGTCAACGCCTTAGCATTGCTCGCGCCTTGCTAAAGAATGCACCCATCTTGATTCTGGACGAGGCTACTTCTTCTTTGGACTCCGAGTCCGAAATTGAAGTTCAGAAAGCACTGGAATACCTGATGCAAGGACGTACGACCTTGGTAATTGCCCACCGTCTTTCTACGATCCGGAAGGCTGACCGGATCGTGGTTATTTCCAATGGAATGGTAGTCGAAGAAGGAAGCCATGAAGAATTATTAGAAAGGGGAGGGGAGTACAAAAAGTTATACCTGCTCCAGTTCATTGATGGGGATTTGGAAAGAGCCAGTAGGTTGGAAAATGAGCAGAAATTCACCGCGATTTCCTGAATGGAGGTATGAAAAAAATAAAAATTTTAAGAAACTATACACAACGACATAAGTGCTCAACAATTTGTCATTCCGGGCTTGACCCGGAATCCAGTGCATTTCTGGATTCCCGCTTTCGCGGGAATGACTTGATTTGTGTTCATTAATGTCGTCATGTATAAATGATAAATTATAAGATATTCCTTAATAATTTAATCAGCTCGCCAAAAGAAAGTAAGTTGCGGAAGGTTATGCTTGCTCCCCTCAGCTTACTTTCTTTTTTTTATGGTTGGGCCGTTTCGGCCAGGATATTTCTCTATACCCACAGGATACTAAAGACTCACTCCCTTTCTGGCAAGGTGGTGAGCGTGGGGAACATTACGCTGGGAGGAACGGGTAAAACTCCTTTTGTCTGCTTGCTTTCAGAAATGCTCAGAGCGAGGGAATATCGAGTGGCCATTCTCAGCCGGGGTTATAAGGGAAAATTTCAGGGGCCCTTTGGCCTGGTCTCCGATGGAGAACAAATCTTGATGAATTGGCTGCAGGCTGGGGATGAACCGTACTTGCTGGCTGAGAAGCTCAAGGGAGTTCCGGTGGTCATCGGAAAAGAGAGATGGCTATCCGGCAAATACGCCATAGAACAATTCCAAGCCGAGGTCGCGATCCTGGATGATGGATTCCAGCACCTCCCTTTGAAGAGGAACCTTGACCTTGTTCTGATCGACTCCTCTTCACCTTTTGGTAACGGCTACCTATTCCCTCGGGGAGTTCTCCGAGAGCCTTTAAAGCAGATTCGCAGGGCAGATGCCATCATTTTGACAAAGGTGGGACAATCTGGTAACAATATTAAGTTAAAGGAAAATTTAGCAAATATTCTTGATGGCCGCCCCATCTTTCAAGTTGACTATGCCCCGACAGAGATTCGGGTTTGGGGAGAGAAAACTCCATTGCCTCCCGAACATTTAAAAGGGAAGAAGGTTTTAGCCTTTTCCGGAGTGGCCAAACCGGAGTCGTTTTGGCAAAGCCTCCTGAATCTGGGTGCCGTAATTGTCGGGACGAAAACCTTTCCAGACCATCATCGGTATGGGCAAAAGGACGTGGAAAAGCTATGGGAAAAGGGAGCAGCGCTGAAGGTGGATGCCTTGGTCACGACAGAAAAAGACCTGGTGCGGATGGAGGGCTTCCCTCCTGGTCTCATCCCGTTATGGGCGCTGTCCATCCAGCATTCCTTCATAGGAAATGACCGGCTAAGATTTGAACAATTCTTTTTCTCGAGGCTGGGCCTTGAGCAATGAGCGGATTTTTTGATGGGGAAAAGTTGCGATCTTCTGCCCAGCGATTCTTCCTCGTAGCCATTAACCTCATCCCGTTGGAGTGCAGAATATGCCTTATGGAGGGCTTGGGCCAAATCCTCTTCACGCTTGACGGGCGGCACCGGCGAATCGCCTTGAGGAATTTGGCCCTGGCCTTCGGAGCGAAAAATGGTGAAGAACTGACGGCGCTCGCCCGTTCCACCTTTCGGAATCTGGGTAGAGTCTTGGCAGAATTCTCCTTTATCCCTCTGCTGACCGAAAAGAATATGGAGCAGTATATTCTTTTTGAAGGGGCCGAGAATTTTTACCGGGCGTATGAAAAAGGGAAAGGAATCCTTTTTCTCACGGCGCACTTTGGCAATTGGGAATGGATGGCTGCCAGTTTTCCGCTTCGGTTTCACCGCCCTTGTCATGTGATCGTCCGTCCCCTGGACAGCCCATTCTTCGACGGTCTCGTGGAACGATTGCGCACGTGGACGGGAAATCATACGGTTCCCAAAGAGAAATCCATGGGCCGAATCTTGCGGATCCTGAAAGAGGGAGGAATCATTGGAGTTCTCCTTGATCAAAACGTGGCCTGGCAGGAGGGGGTTTTTGTAGATTTTTTTGGCGAACTTGCTTGCACAAATGCCGGGATGGCTTTGCTGGCTTTGAAAACCGGGGCCCCGGTGCTGCCGGTTTTCAACATTCGGCAGCCCGATGGACGTTATCGGGTGGTCATCGAGCCTGAAGTGCCTTTGATCAGAACAGAAGACAGAGATCTGGATGTGGAGAAAAATACGGAGCTTTTTACAAAAATTATCGAGCGGTTCGTGCAGGATCATCCTGATCATTGGTTCTGGCTGCATCAGAGGTGGAAGACTCGCCCCTGGCAGGCCAAGAAATTAAAGGAACAATGAGGACGATGGGGAGAACAACGCCGATCCCATTTTTACATGTGGAAAAGGTTCTAATCCGATCAGCCAATTGGGTGGGGGACGCGGTAATGAGCCTTCCCGCCATCGCCTCTGCACGGTTAAGTTTTCCCCGGGCAAAGATCTCCATTCTGGCCAAGCCTTGGGTAGCTGAAATTTTTCAAAAGAACCCCGCGGTCGATCAGGTATTTCTCTACCAAAGCCCTGGCATCCATCAGGGACTTCGCGGCAAATGGCGGCTGGCCAAACAATTGCAGAAAGAAGGCTTTGAAGTGGCCCTTCTCCTGCAAAATGCCTTCGAGGCAGCTCTGATTTCTTTCCTGGCCGGGATTCCCTTACGAGCAGGATATAGTACGGACGCAAGAAGCTTTCTCCTCACCCACCCTGTATCTGTGGACGACAGATTAAAAAAAGGGCATCAGATCGATTATTATTTGGGAATAGTCGGATCGTTGGGTTTTCAGACTGCCCAGCGCACTCCTTGCCTGGAAGTTTCGGAAGAAAGGCAGGAAGAAGCGCAGCGAAGGCTGAGGTCCTTAGGTTTAGGCGGGGAGCAAAAGCTCGTGGGAATAAGCCCGGGAGCGACGTATGGCTCTGCCAAACAGTGGTTCCCCGAAAGGTATGCAGAGGTGGCCGACCGGATTACCAGAGGCTGGGAAGCTCGGGTGCTGATTTTTGGGAGTAGGGAAGATAGAAAAGTAGCCTCGCAGGTGCGCCAGAAAGCCAGGGTTCCACTAATTGATTTGACTGGGATGACCACGCTGGCAGAAGCAATTGCCCTGATTTCTCGCTGCTGTCTTTTTATAACCAATGACTCAGGGCTGATGCATGTCACCGCCGCGCTGGGAGTCCCGTTGATTGCTATTTTTGGGTCCACCGACCCGGGGAGAACGGGTCCGTTGGGTGAATTCTGCCGGGTGCTGCGGAAACCCCTCCCCTGTGCTCCCTGCTTGAAGACCGAATGCCCGGGGGACAGGCGTTGTATGGACCTCATTTCCGTGGACGAGGTTTATGAAGAAGCGATAAAAATTCTAAATTACAAATTTTAGCCAAAGATATTTGAAATTTTCCCACGGGTTCCCCTCCCCCTTTCGATGGGGGAGG
>JACRCA010000244.1 GCA_016234425.1 Deltaproteobacteria bacterium
AACTGTCGAATCCGCGGACAACGTGCCAATCTCTGCACTTCGCCAAAATTTCTGAGATAAAAAGTACATCCAAACCCTTAATGATTATGGATAGAAACCTACACCCTTTGACAGAATATGTCAACCGTTGATTACAGGAAGGAACATTCAATTTGGCACCCCTTCAATTCCCTCCAAACAGGCATCCATCGGATTAAAATTTATGGGTTCACCCTCCAAGGATTGAAGCTTTCTATCGATAATTCTTGAGGTTAGGCCTCGCCACCTCTGTGGATAAGGCCTTCCATAGAAATGGACCTCGTGAAGTTCATACCGTAATCAACAAGGATTATCTTGAAAATAGGAAGATCCTTTCCTGGGAGGCCAAGCCCTTTGGGTGAACCATATTATAAGATCGAGAATAAAAAACCCATTCGTAAGTGCCTGTTTTTAAACATGGATTAGAGAGGAGCGGTTACAAAGCATTTTACGAGATGGGGCAGAAAAAGCCCCCCATCCATTCAAAAATTCACCTACTAAGGTGCACACTTACAATATCGCAAAGACTCGTGATTTCAAGTTGAAAGTGAGCATAACAGTATTGGTCATGGCAACAAATTCTTTCTAAATTGTAGGTTTTGTGTCTTTATCCAAAACTTCCCTAACCTTTCTTGCCAAGCCTTCTACTGTAAAGGGTTTTTGAATATAATTCACCCCTTTCTCCAAAACACCATGATGAACAATGGCATTGTCCGTGTAACCCGACATATAGAGCACCTTCATCTCCGGATGAAAGACAATAAGACGTTTGGCTAACTCCGGACCACTGATCCTGGGCATGACTACATCGGTAGTCATCAAATGAATCATACCCTTGTACTGTTGGCAGATGAGTAAAGCATCCTCTTCATGAGCCGCCTCTAAAACCCTGTATCCCTGCCTTCTAAGCACCTCCAATACCACCTTCCGAACCCCCTCTTCAACTGCCACCACCAGAATCGTTCCCCCCCCACCAAAACGCCCTAACTCCTCCTTCTCGCTCTCCTTTGTTAAAGGTTCTTCCACCCGAGGAAGATAGATCTTAAAAGTCGCCCCCTGACCCGGCTCACTGTAAACCCAAATGTTCCCCCCACTCTGCTTCACAATCCCATAGACCGTCGATAAACCCAATCCTGTCCCCTTACCTTTCTCCTTGGTCGTAAAGAAGGGCTCAAAGATCCGTTCTCTTACCTCTGAGGTCATCCCCACCCCCGTATCACTCATCGAAAGCATCACATAACTGCCCGGGGTCACTGCCATATGACTCCGAGCATAGACCCCAGCCAATTCCACATTGGCCGTCTCAATCGTAAGTTTCACCCCTTGAGGCATCGCATCCCTGGCATTGACCACTAGATTGAGCACCACCTGCTCAATCTGTCCAGGATCGGTCTTGACCCTTCCCAAATCATCCGCTAAAACTGTGACCAATTCGATATCTTCTCCAATGATCCGGTGGAGCATCTTTTCCAAATCCCTAAGAAGGGTGTTAAGATCGATGACGATCATTTCCATCACTTGACGCCGACTAAATGCCAGAAGATGCCGGACCAGATTCGCTGACTGCTCTGTAGCTTTACTAATCGCTTTGAAGGACTCTCTCAATGGGTCCCCCTCTTTAAGTTCCATAAGGGCCAGTTGGCTGTGGGTTCCTATAATGGTCAGGAGGTTATTGAAATCATGGGCAATGCCACCGGCCAGTCGGCCGATGGCCTCCATCTTCTGAGATTGGCGAAGCTGCTCTTGAAGAGCAGCCATCTCCTCCTCTGCACGCATGCGTTCCCTAAAAAGGTGTGCATTTGCAATAGCGCCGGCGATCTGATTAGCGACTCTTTCGGCAATTCTCAGAATCATCTCTGTATAGGCATTTGGCTTGGTCGATTGCAAGTGGAGAACACCTATCACCTGATCCCTGGAAATTAAAGGGACCATCATCATTGATCGAATTCCAGCCCTAAAAGCTGGTAAGAGACCAGGAACCTGGGCCGCTATCTCGTTTTCGTCCTCCGTCTGAATGATCAAGCCTGATCGAGCCCGTGCGGCCTTTTCAGTGGCTGAGCCGGCCAGAGGGAAAACATCCCCTGGACGGCGGCCTGCGATTTCCATTCCCGAGATATAGGCGGTGGCGGCGGTGTGGTCCTCGGGATTAATAATGTTAAACGCAGTCCGGTCAAAGGGAATGAGTTTATGCATTTCCTCAGTGAAGCGCCCATATACCTCCTCGATGTTCAACGTAGAACTGATGATTCGTCCAATCTCGGCCACTATCGCATTCTCCTGGGCCAGCCGTTTTGCCACCTCCTCACTTTTCTGCAGCGCCTCCTCCGCCCCCTTGCGCTCGGCAAAGAGTTGGGCGTTGGCAATCGCCCCGGCAATTTGGGCGGCAACAAGCTCAGCCAGTCGGAGATCTTGGTCAGTATAGGCTTTGATTCTTGTCGACTGAAGGTGCAATACTCCGATTACCGTATCTCGGGAGATCAGGGGCAGGGCCATCATAGATCGCAGCCCGGCTTGAAAATGAGGGACGAATTTCGAAAATTGACTTTCCAACACCTCTATGGTCTCCGGCTGGATCAAGAAGCTCATCCGACTGCTCATAATTTTCTGGGTAACCGAATCCTTTAGCAGAAAGACATCGCCCAATCGCCGTCCTGGTATATCCAACCCGGAGATGTAGGCCACAAAAACTGTACCCTCTTCGAGACTGATGAGGTTGATGGAAATCCTGTCAAAAGGAATCAGCTTTTGGGCTTCTTTGGCGAACGATTCGTATACCTCTTCGATATTCAATGTGGAACTGATAATTCGCCCAATTTCGGCTAAGACCGCAGCCTCTTTGGCCAGCCGTTTTGCCTCTTCCTCGCTTCTTCGTAAGGCCTCCTCTGCCCGCTTGCGCTCGAGAAAAAGCAGGGCATTTGCAATGGCCCCGGCAATCTGGGTTCCAACCCTTTCTGCAAGTCTTAGATCCGCTTCAGTATAGGCATTTTGTTTGACTGTTTGAAGGTTAAGTACCCCAATCACCTGATCTTTCGAGATCAAAGGAATCAGCATCACTGATCGAAACCCCGCCCGATAAAGGGGCAAAAGGCCTGGAAATTGAACGATAATCTCTTCCCAATTCTCTCCCAAAATGAGCATGCTCGATCGATTCTGCATCACCCCT
Source organism: Deltaproteobacteria bacterium (assembly GCA_016234425.1). Lineage (GTDB taxonomy): Bacteria > Desulfobacterota > SM23-61 > SM23-61 > SM23-61 > JACRCA01. The sequence continues at coordinate 3,182 of JACRCA010000244.1, forward strand.
TGCGCACCAGTGCCGGCTAAGGGGACGGCTTTCCCCATCTCCCGTTCAGCCACATTTGGCCCCAAGACATAAGGGATGGTGAAGGTGTTGGTTTCGGGATTTATGATGTTGATGGCAATTCGGTCAAATTGGATGAGTTTGCGCACTTGTTCGGCAAATCGTTCATATACCTCCTTGATATTGAGGGTGGAGCTGATGACCCGCCCGATTTCTGCCATAATCGCGTTTTCTTGGGCCAGGCGGAGAGCTGTTTCCTCCCTTTTGGGGAGGCCTTCTTCAGCAGGCTTGGGCCCCTCTTCTAATGTGTTCAATTCCGAAATTTCATCGCGTAAAATGGCCACTCCCCCAAGAAGTTGGTCTTTTATCTTACCCTCATCTTGCATCTTGTAACCCTCTTGGAAAGGTAAAGAAAATTTTG
>JACRCA010000245.1 GCA_016234425.1 Deltaproteobacteria bacterium
AAAGCGGAAATTCCCGGAATGGACCCGAAAGGAATCGATATCTCCCTGAGCAACAATATTCTTACCATCAAAGGGGAGAAAAAACAGGGAAAGGAAGAGAAGGAAGAAAATTACCACTTCGTCGAAAGGATCTACGGGTCCTTCTCCCGTTCCATCCGACTTCCCCGAGAGGTCCAGAGCGACAAGATCAGTGCCACATATAAGGACGGGGTTTTGAAAATCACCCTCCCCAAGTCTGAAGAAGCTAAGAAGAAAGAGATAAAAATCAAGGTAGAATAAACTCGTCTGTGTTTCTAATGGTAAAGAGAGCGTCCTTTCCGGACGCTTTCTTTTTTTGCATACCCGCCGGGGCCAAACCTACGTGGAGGCATCGGTTCCCATTTTTCGCTTCTCCTTGCAAAAATAGTTGAAAAATGAGATCTTTTAGTATTGAAGATCATTACTTAGGCAACTCCAAGTAGGGAAGGGAGTGCATCAAATGTACAATTTGAAAAGAAGGCTGAAAGAAGGAAATCTCTTGGTGGGGACCATGATCTCCGAGCTGCGGAATCCAAATGTGGCCTATATGCTATCGCAATGCGGTTACGATTTCTTTATTATCGATAACGAACATGGGGCATATTCTCCAGAGACTCTTTCTGACTTGATTGCCGCCGCCAGAGGGGCGGGGATCGCACCCCTGGTAAGGATTCCGGAGATTCGCCGGGAAACCATCCTCAAACCTCTGGATTCAGGGGCAGCCGGGCTTCTGGTTCCCCAGGTTAACACAGCCAAGCAAGCCGAAGAAATCATATTTCATGCCAAATACCCTCCTGCCGGGAATCGCGGCGTGGCCCTGCGCCGGGCGCACAGCCTCTACGGCAGAGTGAAACCTGCCGAGTATTTGAAACAGGCCAACGAAGAGACTTTCATAGCCGTGCAGGCTGAAAGCCCAACGGCTGTTGAGAACCTCGATTCTATTGCTGCGGTGCTAGGCGTAGATGCCATTTTTGTAGGGCCCTTCGATCTATCGGTCAGTTTAGGCATCCCAGGGGAGGTCAACCACCCCCGCGAGGTTGAAGCCATCGATCGCGTGATCGAAGTCTGCCGGCAACGAGGGACCATATCGGGAATCCATCTTTTCGATCTCGAGGCGCTCAAGAAGTGGGTTCAGAAGGGAATGCGCTTTGTCACCTACAGCAGCGACGTCGCCCTCCTGGCAGATGCTGGGGCCAATGGAATTGGAGAATTGAAGAAATCCTTCAAAAAATGAAGGATTCACAAGGATGGAAGGGATGGGGATTTCTGAAGTTGTTCCGAGATCGAGAAGGGGGAAAGTGCTGAACAAAGCTTACTTCGGTTGTCTGAGCGGAGTTCCCACCCTCAATGTTACCAATGGCTGTCTTTTCCAATGCGCTTATTGCTATGCCCGGGGATATAGCCAGGCCCCCCCTGAGGGAGAGGTTCAGCTTTATGTAAATCTCCCAAATCTTTTAAAAGAAGAGCTGGTGAAAAAAAGAGTTTTTCCACAGTGGGTTATCATCAATACTTCCTCGGACTGCTTCCAGCCCCACCCGGACATTCTCAAAATAGCTTACGAAGTGATGCAGATCCTTTTAGACCATGGAATCGGAATTTCCTTTTTAACCAAAGGGCTGATCTCTGGGCGATTTTTCGGCCTCTTCGCCCGGTTCCCTCCGAAGATCCTCGCCCAGGTTGGTCTGGTCTCTCTTTCGGAGAGATACTGGAAAGAATATGAACCCGGTGCCCCACCGCCAGAGCTCAGGATGGGTAATATCCAAAAATTAAGAGAGATCGGGATCTCTCCGGAGATCAGGATTGATCCCATCGTTCCGTTTCTAACAGACACAGAAAATGAAATCACCAGGCTCTTTCAGGAATTAAAGGCAGCCGGCGTGGAAAAGGTGACCCTTAGCTATATGCACCTCCGCCCGGCCATTCAAGATCAATTGATGAGTGAGCTTTCGCCCACTTACCAAAAGATCATCGAGGCCTGCTTTCGAGGCCAGGGATGGAATGTGGTCGGCTCCTCTACAAAGACAAAACTCCTCCCCAGAACAATCCGGGAAAAAGGCTATCAAATGATAAAAAAAATCGCCGAAGAAATTGGGATAAGGGCTTCAATCTGCCAGTGCAAGAATCCAGATTTGCCGGGCGATCTTTGCGGCTCCGGAAGAGTGGGAAATGCCATCGGCAAGAAAACTCCCATCCAACTTCCGTTATTTCCATGTTAAACCCTTTTAAATTGTCTATTCCGCGCTTCTTAAATTTAAAAACCTAATTCAGGAGGTTTATTGCGAATCTGTCAAATAACTGACATAAGCGCCATAATTTGACAATAACCTCCCCATAACCCCTCACCCTTTAACCATAAACATCAATCATATTATCCAATTATCTGCTCTTTCCGGTGTTCTGGCCAGTGGCATGTCCGTTGCACCAATAGGGGTATTGCCGGAAGAATAAAATTCTACCCGCGAGTTCTTCCTAAATGATTTTTAAAAAACTTATCGGAAAATCGCCAAAAGAAGAACCCCTCAACGAAAGAAATGGGGAAGCAAATGGGCTAAAAGGTATCGAACGCCTGAAATGGGCCTTTTTCCAGATCAGCTCAATGATCAGTGCCAGTGAAAATCCGGATACAATCCTAGAGTTTATTGTCCAGGAAGCTCTGTACTGCCTGGAGGCGCAACGTTCTACCCTCTTCCTCATGGATGAGCAGCGGGGGACATTGAAGATCCAATATTCCTGTGCTTCCAGCCCGCAGAACGATCAAGTGAACATGTTAGAAGAAAGGGAGGTAGCCCGGAAGATCTTTGCCCAGGCTAAGCCCTTCGTATTAAAAGAATCTAAAGATTTCGGTGAGTTTTTCAAATATGAAAACCGAAAACGGAAGATCACTTCGCTGATGAGCATTCCGATCTCTTGGCAGGGTAAACCAATTCGAGTCCTCAGCGTGGCCCTGATTGATAACGGCCGCAGGTTCAATGATGGAGACCTCCAATTCCTTTCCGCCTTTGGCAATCAGGCTTCCATCGCCATGGAAAACGCCCATTTGCTCGGAGAGGTGCGCAAGGCAGGCGAATTTCGGAAGACCTACGAAGCATATTTGGAGCATATTATAAGCCAATTGCAGAGAATCTCTGGAAAGGAGTTTCAGAGGAATGACAAATGCTCTGAAAAATTGCTCCCGGAGGAAAAACCCGGGGAGAAGCAGGCCCCAGGGCCCCCACCGCAAGTCGAATCCATAAAGATGCAGGGAACCCCCTCCTTGGCGCAGGGATCGGGCATCGAACACCGCCGAGATGATCGGATAGAAGAAAGGCTGCGAGTTGAGTTTGAGGATGAATCTTTCGCTTTTACGGATAACTTGAGTTGTGGGGGGGCCTTCATCCGCACGCCAGCCCCGATGGAGTTGGGAGAGATATTGCTCTTAAAACTCCATATGCCCGATACCAGTGAGCCCAGCGAAGTACGATGCAAAGTGATCTGGACAAATAAATATGGGAAAGAAAACAGTGACTTGCAGCGAGGGATGGGCGTCAAATTTTTGAACCTCCAACCCGAAGTGCAAAAGAGGATCGAAGATCATATTAAGGCCTTTCAGAATAAAGAGCTTCCAAACGAGCTGGGGAATAGGGCAGGGGTGGGGTCGCAGCGAGAGAAAATAAGTATTGAATCTTTCAAGTTAGAAGGAATATAATAGCTTACTTACGCTTGCCTATTAAATTTATAGGGAAATCAAAATGGAAGAAGATAAGACTGTAGAGAAGTTTATGATGATAGAGAAGTTCTTGAACGAATTGGTGGGAATGCGCCAGCAGATTACGACCTTGAAAGCTTCGGAAGCTCAATACCAGGCGGTGGTTGCAGCCTTACGGGAGAACGAGAGGGCGTACAGAGCCATCGTTGAGAATATCCCGCA
>JACRCA010000242.1 GCA_016234425.1 Deltaproteobacteria bacterium
ATTTAGTCTTTTTTGTCTTGGATTTCGATTTTCGGATTTGTTTCCAATTTCGGGATTCGAATTTCGTGTTTAACATTAACGCCTATAAATAGGATGCTCGACTCTTTCCATTCTTGGATAGGAAAAAGTGTTACGCGGGTAGACGCCCTCGACAAGGTCTTGGGAAGGGCTAGGTTTACTGCAGACCTGCACCGCAACTTCCCTCATCTCCTCCACATAAAAGTATTACGGAGTCCTCATGCCCATGCTCGCATCGTAAGCATTGACGTATCCAAGGCCGAGCAACTGCCCGGGGTGCGGGCGGTGGTCACAGGGAAGGATTGCCCGGAGAAGGTGACCTGGATGGCCCCCAGAATCTTAGCTTTAGATGAGGTCATCTGGGTCGGACAGGGAGTGGCGGCCATGGCGGCAGAATCACCTGAGATTGCCGAAGATGCTCTGGAGCTCATTCGGGTAATATACGAAGAATTACCCGCGGTCTTCGATGTCGAAGAGGCCATGAAAAAAGACCCGCCGGTCATTGTTGATCGAGATTTGGGGCGACATAAGGGAAGTCCCCAATTCACGCCAGAAGCCCCTAACATTACCGGTCACTATAAACTTCGGGCCGGGGATGTAGAAAAAGGCTTTGCTGAGGCCGACGTCATTTTGGAAAACCGCTTTTCTACTTCCCGTATCAGCCACTCCCAGCTGGAGCCTGCCTCCTGCATAGTTCGGGCGGAGCCAGATGGTGGAATTACGATGTGGACAAACGGCCAAGGAGTCCATGTGATCAAAGCGCTCATATCCGATTTATTCCAATTACCCGGCTCCAAGGTTCGCGTGATTAACCCCTATCAGGGAGGAAGCTTCGGCAATCGGTTGCGCTTTTACGTGGAGCCTCTGGCCACCTTTCTCGCCCTTAAGACCAAGGAGACTGTTCAATTGACCTATTCCCGTCGGGAGATGTACCTGGCCTCTCCAACACGCCTCCCCGTGGTGACCTACATCAAGACGGGAGCGAAAAGGGATGGCACCATCGTGGCCCAGCAGATGAAAGTCATCGTGGATAATGGTGCTTCTTATGCTTGCCTTCAGGATGGACGGGCAGCTTCCTCGGGAGCCGTATGCGTCTATAGAATCCCCAACTTTTTAATTGATTCCTATGGCGTCAATACCAACACGCCCTGGGCTGGCGCCTACCGCGGCCTCGGCACCCCCCAGGTTAATTGGGCAGTGGAATCCCAGATGGATATGCTGGCAGAGAAGCTCGGAATGAGTCCGGTGGATCTTCGGAGAAAGAATGTCTTGCACAAGGGGGAAAGGAATGCTTACGGGGAGAAAGTTGAGAGTATTGGGGTGATGGAATGCCTGGAAAAAGTGGCCCAAGAGATAAAACTCGAAGAACCTTGCGTTCAGGAGCCGGGCCCTTGGAGAAAGGGAAAAGGTCTCGCCATGGGGGGCAAGCAAAACACTCCCCGAGGGCGCTCAGAAGCAGAAGTGTTGGTTCATGACGATGCATCTGTGGAAGTCTTGATCAGTTGCGACGAACAGGGGATGGGAGCTGAAACAGTCATGGCCCAGATAGCCGCCGAGAAGTTCAAGATTCCCTTTAACCGGGTAAAAGTAACCCGGGGGGACACTTCGGTGACCCCCTACGATACTTACTCCGCATCCAGTTTTACCGTATACAACACAGGAAACGCAGTGCGCAGGGCCTGTGAAGATGCCATCAGACAGCTCTTTCAGGCGGCAGCGGAAAAGATGGAGGCTCCTGTTGATGATTTAGACCTGGCGAATGGAAAAATAATTGTGAGGGGCTCGCCCCAATCAGGGGTGGCCTTCGCCGACCTCTTTGAACCCTTTACTATGTTTACCGACCAAAGGAGGACGGGCCTAAAAAGGGGTACCCCGGTTCGGGGGAGAGGGGCCTTTGCACCAAGCCCCGCTATACCCTGGGATAAAGAGACAGGGCTTACTTCCAAGATGTGGAACTGGTACCAGTACAATGCCTGTGGAGTTGAAGTATCCACGAACATTGAAACGGGCGAAATCAAGTTGCTCAATGCGGCCATCGCCGCTGACATGGGATTTCCCGTCAACCCCAAACTGTGCGAAGGGCAAATCGAGGGGGGGCTGTGCATGGCCATTGGAGCCTCCGTTTTGGAGGAATATATTTATGAAAATGGGCTGATGATCAACAGCAGCTACGGAGACTATCGAATTCCAACTTTTGGAGAAATCCCGCCCCGCAGCAAGGTCAAGGCTCTCTTTGCTTCCGATCCTCTTCCGGATGGTCCCTGGGGGGCCAAAGGAATCGGCGAGGGCACGATGGTCGCGGTGGCCCCTGCCATTGCCAACGCCATTTACAATGCCATAGGAGTAAGGATCAAGGACCTTCCCCTCTCTGCTGAGCGGATCCTTCGGCTTATTAAGGAGAAAAAATAGGTGGAAAATATAATTCAAATCCCCCGAACCCCCCCTTTTTTAAAGGGGGGCGAAGGGGGGATTTTTCCTCCTCCAAGGCGGGGGGATTGGTCAGTGGGAATGCGGGTCATGAAAGATTACGAAAGTTGGGTGAGGAGGAAGGTGCATCTGGATGAAGCAGAAAATTGAACTGGAAGTGAATGGAAAGATCCACGTGATCTTTGTCGAGCTCTGGAAGACTCTGCTGGAGGTGCTCAGAGAAGAGCTGGGCCTCACCGGAGCCAAGAAAGGTTGTGACGATGGAAATTGTGGCGCCTGCACTGTGATCGTGGATGGCAAAGCGATCAAAAGCTGCTTGATGCTGGTTCCCCAGGCCAAGGGCAATAAGATCCTGACGATCGAAGGATTGAGGAGTGAGGAAAACTTGCACCCTCTTCAGCAGGCCTTCATCGACCATTTTGCTGTTCAATGCGGTTTCTGCACCCCGGGAATGATCTTGACTGCCAAGGCCCTGTTGGATGAAAAGCCAGATGCCACTGAAGAAGACATTCGCCGGGGACTCCATGGAAACATCTGCCGATGCACAGGGTATGTAAAAATCGTAGAGGCGATCGAGGCAGCCAGAAACATGATGACCTGACGAACTGGTATTTGAACTGTGAGATTTGATTATTACGAACCTGCCACCATCAGTGAGTGCGTTGAGATGCTTACCTATTATGGGCCCGAGGCCCACCTTTTGGCCGGCGGGACAGACCTCGTCGTCAAGATACGGCTCCGCCTTGTGCGGCCTCGAGTGGTGATCAGCCTCGGATCATTAGAGGAACTGAAGAAGCTTGAACGAAAGAACGATGGGAGTCTGGAGATCGGGGCAATGAAGACCTTGCGGGAAATTGAGCAGTCCAATGCTTTGGCGAAAGATTTCGACCTAATCCGCCAGGGAGCAGGATGCGTCTCTTCCATGCAGGTTCGTAACGTCGCCACCCTGGGGGGCAATTCCTGCAACGCCTCTCCATCGGCTGACACAGTGCCAGGGCTAATTGCTGCGGACGCAGTGACTCGAATCGTTGGGCCGGGAAGGGAGCGGCTCTTGCCCCTGGAAGAATTTTTTGTTGCCCCTGGGAAGACAACCCTCCAAACCGGAGAAATGTTAGCTGGCTTCCAGGTACCAGCTCTGCCTCCCTCCACTGGAGCTGTTTACAAAAAGTTTGCCCTCCGCGGTGAAGTTGATATTGCTATCGTAGGCGTAGCCGCACGGCTCACGTTAGATGAAAGCCAGCGAGTGAAGCAGGCTCGCATCGTTTTGGGGGCTGTTGCTCCTACGCCATTGAGGGCTCGAGGAGCTGAAGAAGTACTTTTCAGGCGATACCCCTCGGATGAGCTTTTTATGGAGGCAGCCCGAGTCGTTGCTGAGGACTCACGGCCAATTACGGATCAACGCGCCACCGCACAATATCGCAAGGAAATGATTAAAGTCTGGACACGGCATGCTCTTCAGGAAGCTTTCCAGAAAGCCTGCGGGAGTTAGAGGAGGATTGATGGTCATGAGATTGGATAGGACGCTGTTCAGTACTCCAGAAGGTATCGATCGAGAATCATTCGTCATAGCCACCTACTTGGTCGAACATGACTCATCTGTAGAAATCCTGAGAAGTGCTGCTGCCTTAGCCGTGGAACAAACTACCGGAACCTGGACTCCCGTTCCTGGAGAAACACCTGAGCTGAGAAAAAAGCACGTGGGCCGCGTCATCGCTGTGCATGAAATTCCAGCCCATGAATTTGAGGTGCCCAGGAACGTGGAAACGAGGCAATTTATCGTCGAGATTGCTTATCCCTGGGTTAATTTCGGACACCAGATCCCCATGCTCCTCAGCACGGTCTTTGGAAACATCTCCATGACGGGTAAGATTAAATTGTTAGACCTCTATCTGCCAGAGAAGTTTGTAATTGGATTTCGAGGCCCCCAGTTTGGCATTCAAGGAATTCGGAAGATTCTGAACGTGCCACATCGCCCCCTCGTATTGAATATGGTTAAACCATGCACGGGATATACGCCCGAGCAGGGGGCGCAGATGTTCTACCAGGCAGCATTAGGAGGAGTCGATATCGTTAAAGACGACGAGCTGATCGCCGACCCTCCATTTTGTCCCATGATGGACCGCGTTAAGCTTTACATGGAAAAAGAGAAAGAGGTCTTTGCCCGTACAGGTGAGAGGACGATCTACACAGTGAATGTAACAGACCGGCCGGATCGAATGAAAATGAATGCCAAAAGGGCTGTCGATGGGGGAGTCAATGGACTTATGGTCAATTACCTGACCGCTGGAATCTCCGCCCTCCAGGCCCTGGCAGAAGATCCGGCTATCCATGTCCCCATCCTGGCCCATCTTGATTTCGCCGGAGCTTTCTATCAGTCTCCTTATTCAGGGCTCAGCTCTCATCTTGTTTTAGGAAAACTGGCAAGATTGGCAGGGGCTGACATGGTTGTATACCCAAGTTATTATGGAAAATTTCCTTTTTTAAAGGAAAGATATGTACGGATCGCCCACCACTTGACTGAATTATTTTACCATATCAAACCCACCTTCCCTATCCCGGGTGGGGGAGTGCACGCGGGAATGGTTCCGTTTATGCTGGAAGAGCTTGGGAATGATTCCGTCATCGCGGCGGGTGGGGCGGTTCACGGGCATCCTGATGGAGCAGTTGCCGGGGCGAAGGCGCTCAGACAAGCCGTTGAGGCTGCCATGTCAGGCCTCGGGCTCGAAGAGGCCGCAAAGGAGCACAGGGAATTAAAATCTGCTCTGGACTTGTGGGGAATCTACGATAAATCCAGGGATCGGTTACTCTTTGATCTCAAATAATACAGACGCATTAAATAGATTGTCATTGCGAGGAGCAAAGCGACGAAGCAATCCCAAGAAAAACCAGATTGCCACGCCCTTCGCCCTGTACACCATCCGGTGCCCCGAACCGTGCTGGTTCAGGGCGGTGCAGGGCTTCGGGCTCGCAATGACATCTAAACAAATTAATTGCGTTTGTACTAGTAACTGTCTCCTTGATCCTTGCGATCACTTAATTTCTCAGAGAATTGTATTGCACCTCCACCGGATAACTTTGAGTTTCTTTAAGCAATTTCATCTCGACATTTATCATAGCCGCAAGACCGCTAAATTCGCCTTAAACGGCCGTGGTAGCATTAAACCCTGCGCCGCCGATCCGAATTTGAAAACAGCGGGTGCCAAATCCCTGCCAACGGAATTAAAGGATGAATGAGAGGAGAAGTCAATGATCGAGGCCATTTTGACTGATGAACAAAAAATGTTTCGGCGAACTCTCCGCGATTTCGGAGCGAAGGAGATCAAACCGTATGTGCAGGAGTATGTCAATCGAAAAGAATTTCCCTGGCCGATCATTCGTAAAATGGCCGCCTTGGGAGCTCTGGGAATCACGATTCCGCTGGAATACGGGGGCACAGAAGCCGGCGCCATCGGGGTGGTGATCGTCATGGAAGAGACTTCGCGAGCTGGCCTTCGCGCTCCCCTGACGCACCTGGGTGCTTGCCGGAATATTTCCGAATTCGCTAACCATGAACTTAGAAGCAGGTACCTGCCTCCTTTGGCTATCGGAGAAAAAATCGCTGCTTATGCCCAGACAGAACCGTGGGCTGGTTCGGATGCCACGGCCATGCGCGCCACCGCAGAATTGCGCGGAGATTACTATTTCCTGAATGGCACCAAATGCTTCATTACCAACGGAGAGGTGGCCAGCACTTTTGTTGTATTGGCCAAGACGGACAAGACCAAGAAAGGTGAAGGGATTAGTGGCTTCATCGTGGAGCGGGATTTTCCCGGGTTCATCGTAGGGAAGCGGGAGAAAAAGATGGGAGCAGAAACCAGCCCCACCAATGAAATCATCTTTGAGAACTGCCAGGTCCCACGGGAAAATCTCTTCGTCGCTCAGGGGGAAGGATTCAAAAAAATGATGGGTTCTTTCAACGGGGAGCGCTGCGGAAATTCCGCAGCCTGCCTTGGGCTGGCGCAAGCTGCCTTCGAGCGGGCTTTGAAATACTCTCAAGAGAGAGAAACTTTCGGCCAGCCCATAGCCATGCACCAGGGTATCCAGTGGATGCTGGCGGATATGGCCATCCAGATAAACGCTGGCAGGCTAATGACCTACGATGCAGCCTATAAACTCGACCATGGCATCCGGGCGGTCAAAGAGTGCGCCATGGCCAAAGCTTACTGCAATGAGATGTCCCAACGGGTGATCAATATGGCCATGCAAATTCACGGGGGATACGGTTACATGGAGGACTATGAGGTGGAGCGCATGTACCGGGATGTGCGGGGGCTGGCCTTCGGAGGGGGGACCCCTCAGATTCTCCGTAGCCGGGTGGCCTATGAATTGCTGCGCGGGCGCTGAGAAAGGAATTTGAGCAACGGCAGTCAACAAAAAACTAAGGAAGGAGGACGGAGATATGGAGATCAAAAGGGTCACAATGGCAACCAGATGGATTTTTATGTTAGTTATCTTTGGAGTGTGTTTTCTAATGGGGAGTCCTGGCATGGGGCAGCCGCCGCAAAAATGGAAAACGGGCATTGCCTACGACGTCGTCCCGGGAGCAGAGATTACCAAGGTTAGCTGGTATATGGGTAAGACTGAGGTAGGCGAGATGTTAACCTACGAGGTAGGCATTCGGAACGTATCCGATAAGCCCAAGCGGTTTAAGCTGACCATCTTCCCTCTTGAAGGAGATGCAATAGCAGGACTTTACCCCTGGACCAAGAAGAAGGGAAAACCCCTGGCTGTCTTGGAGCCGAAGGAGGAGCTGGTTTTGAAATTCCCCGTTCGCGCCAGCGGAATGCCCAAGGGATTTGCTCTGGTGGTCGGGGAGGTAGAACCTGGAGAATAAGGTTCAACCTTTTAACCTTTATCTGAGAAAAGGAGGACAACATGGATCTAAAGCGCATTGGGAAAACTGCTGTGGTTCTTGCCATCGTGGGCCTTGGCCTCGGGCTGTCCACGGAAGGGTCGGCGGCAGCAAAAAAATACCTCTCTTTGGGAACCGGGAACCCTGCCGGGACTTTTTACTTCATCGGAGCGGGATTTGCAAGTATCATCAACAAATACGTCCCGGAGGTCCGAGTCATTGCCGAATCCACGGCCGCTTCCGAAGAAAACTTTCATCTCATCCTGAGGAAAAAAATGGATCTCGGCCTGGTCGCCATCCATGTCATCGATCCCGCCGTCGAGAAAAAAATGGATTTGAGCGGGATCCGATTAATTTCCCTGGGCCATACCAGCGACCGCCACTGGATTGTCAGGAAGGAATCCCCGGTGAAAGGTGTCAAGGATTTCAAAGGCCTCCGGGTTGCTGTTGGGCCGCCGGGAAGTGGAACGCTGGTTTCCTCCAAGACTGAGCTGGGCGCTGTCGCCGGGCTTACTTTTGATGATATCAAGACAGACTATCTTTCTTTCACCGATAGCATCTCGGCCATTAAAGATGAGACCGTCGATGTGGGAGTGGTCTCCGCTGGCTACCCCGTGGCCAGTATTCTGGATTTGGCCAGTAAAATCCCCATCCGCCTGATCCCATACAGCCAGGAAGAGATAAATGCTCTGATGACCAAGTACCCTTATTACGTGAGGGTAGTCATCCCCAAAGGAACCTATCGGGGCGTCGACGTGGATATTTTGACCCGGGGAATCTCTACCGCGCTGTTTTGCCGCCAGGACCTGAGCGAAGACCTGGTTTATAAAATGATGAAGGCCCTTTATGAACATCCGAAGGAAAAAGATGCCATTCATCCCCAAGCCAAGCAATGGAACCTGGAAAACATGTATCGAGGAGCCGATTACACCACCAAGTACATTTCCTTCCATCCGGGGGCGGTTAAATACTTGAAGGAAATAGGCCTTTGGAAAGGGGGGAATTGATTCTCGACGATTTCCCCGCATTGCGCCAAGGGGAAAAGAGGATGAAGGAAAAAGAACTTTAGAATGGAAAGGAGGAAGATAAAATGCGCCTCTGCA
>JACRCA010000243.1 GCA_016234425.1 Deltaproteobacteria bacterium
ATGCGCAGAACCTCGGCCCGCGAGGAAGCATTGGCGTTTACTTTGATGAGGGCCATCTCCCGGTCCACATAATCCGAACCGGTGAGGTCGAACACTTTGATGACATTGACCAGCTTGTTCAGCTGCTTGATGATCTGTTCGATGATCTGATCGTTCCCGCGGGTAACCAGAGTCATGCGGGAGATGGAAGGGTCCAGGGTCTCCGCCACATTCAGGCTTTCGATATTGAACCCTCGCCCGCTGAAAAGTCCGGAGACGCGGGAGAGAACCCCCGGCTGATTATCCACCAAAACAGAGATGACGTGCCGCATGTTGTTCCTCAGACCAGAAGCATTTCCGTCAGGGAGGCGCCCGCTGGCACCATGGGGTAAACGCATTCGCTGGGATCGATCACAAAATCCATGACCACTGGCCGGCGGAGGGAAAGGGCCTCTCGGATTACCGGCTCAACTTCGGCAGATTTCGTCGCCCTAAAGCCCACGGCTCCATATGCTTCGGCCAACTTGACGAAGTCGGGAAGCACTTCGAAAACAGTGTGGGAATAACGTTTATCGCAGAATAATTGCTGCCATTGACGAACCATGCCCAGGCAATGATTGTTCAGGATGGCCACTTTCACCGGCAGGTTGTATTGCACAGCCGTAGCCAACTCTTGAACATTCATCTGGAAGCTTCCGTCTCCCGCGATGTCGATGACGGTCTTTTCTGGGAAGGCCACCTGAGCCCCGATGGCTGCCGGGAAGCCGAAGCCCATCGTGCCCAGACCGCCGGAGGTGATCAGCGTGCGCGGCTTGGTAAAGGTGAAGAACTGGGCGGTCCACATTTGGTTCTGGCCCACTTCGGTGGTAATGATCACATCATCGCCGGTGATTTCGTTGATCTTCTGGATGACGAATTGCGGTTTGAGGCCGGGTCCAGAATTATAGGTTAAAGGAGAAGTCCGTTTCCACTCGGCGACCTGTTTGAGCCAGTCGGCCCGCATCTTCGACCAGTCCTGAGCCGCTTCTTCTTCGAAGGATTTTAGCATGGCCTTGAGGACATTCTTGGCGTCTCCCACGATGGGTATATCTACAGGAACATTCTTGGAGATGGAAGTGGGGTCGATGTCGATGTGAATTTTTTTCGAGTGGGGAGAGAAGGCCTCTACTTTGCCAGTGACCCGGTCGTCGAAGCGGGCTCCGATGGCAATGAGCAGGTCACAATGGGTGATGGACATATTAGCTTGAAAAGTCCCGTGCATACCGACCATGCCCAAAAAGAGGGGATGATTCCCCGGAAAGCTTCCCAAACCCATGAGGGTGGTGGTCACTGGAATGGAGAACTTCTGGCCTAGGGCGGTCAGCTCTTTGGAGGCGTTGGAGAGAATCACTCCCCCGCCGGCATAGATAAGGGGTTTGTGGGCTTTGGCGATGAGTTTCACCGCCCGCTTGATTTGTCCGGCATGACCCTGGTAGGTCGGGTTGTAACTGCGCATTTTGATCTTGGAGGGGTAGCTAAACTCCGTAATATCTGCGATTACATCCTTGGGCAGGTCTACCAGGATGGGTCCAGGCCTTCCAGTTCTGGCCAGGTGGAAAGCCTGCTTGACGATCAAAGCTAAATCCCGTACATCCTTGACCAGGTAGTTGTGCTTGGTGCATGGGCGAGTGATGCCCACAATGTCGGCTTCCTGGAAGGCATCGTTGCCGATGAGCAATGTGGGCACCTGACCGGTGAAGACCACTAAGGGGACAGAATCCATGCAGGCCGTGGCAATGCCGGTCACGGTATTTGTGGCGCCGGGGCCAGAGGTCACCAGGCAAACTCCCACCTTACCCGAAGATCGAGCATACCCATCCGCTGCGTGCACGGCCCCTTGCTCATGACGGACGAGGATGTGCCGAATTTCTTCGGAGTATCTCAGTAGAGTGTCGTAAATGTTTAAAACCGCTCCTCCGGGAAACCCGAAGATGGTATCCACTCCTTCCTGCTTCAGACTCTCCAGAAGAATTTCGGCCCCCGTTTTTTTCAACCCTTACCCCCGCGCACTCTGAGACCGGTATTTCGCCAGAATCGCTTCGATGCGGTCACGGCCAGCGAGTTTCAGTTTTTGAATTCTCTTCCGCTCCACTTCTTCCTCAGGTGTGAGGTACAAGCGGCGGTTCATTTCGGCAAGTTGGCGTTCAAACTCTTCATGCTCTTCCATACAATGCTTCAGCTCGGGGTCGTTAAAGATGTACTTCTGGATCAACTCCAGATCGCGTTTCTCCATCTCTTTTCCTCCTCTAAGACGACGGCGTGGAAAAGGATTTAGAAAGGATATTAGAATATATATCCTAATTTGTCAATAATTTGCCCCCGGTCATCCCTAATGCGGCTATAATAAATACAAGGAATAGAGCCTCCAGTCAAAAATATCCCACAATGTGGGTAGGGCGTGAGCTCCAGGTGTAAAGGAGGTCGCATGGATTATGTAAAAAAAGAAAAAGATTTGGCTTGGGAGCCCCATCCCTTTTTGCCGATCCAGATCAAGTTACTCCTCACCCAAAAATCTGATCAGGCGGAGCTGACTTGCTTCTTGGTCAAAGTCCCCAAAGGGAAAGAGATCCCGGTGCATGTTCACGAAACCCAGGAGGATATCCTATTCCTGCTGGCCGGGAAGGGAAAAATGTGGATAGAGGGAATCGGAGACTTTGACATAGAAAAGGGAACTCTTATCCGGGTTCCCAAAAATACGAAGCACAGGATCTATGACGTAACTAAGGAAATTTTAAATTACGATGTCTTCACCCCGCCCCTTTTCTGACCCTTTTCGCCCTTTCGCCTTTTCCCCTCGTTTTTCCGGTCAGCACATGGTGAGGCCACCGGAAACGCTGAGCGTCTGACCGGTGACGAAACTTGCCTCATCCGAGGCTAAGAAGGCTACCGCCCCAGCAATGTCTTCGGGTTTTCCCAGGCGGCGGAAGGGAACTGCTTTGACCATGGCTTCGATGATTTTGGCCCCTGTCTCGCCGCGCGTGATTTCCGCCAGGAGAGGGGTCTCTGTTGGTCCGGGGCAGACGCAGTTGACGTTGATCTGGTAGCGGGCCATCTCCCTGGCCATGGTCTTCGTGAAGGCGATGATGCCCCCTTTGCAGGCTGAATAAACTGCTTCTCCTGAACTGCCCACTCTTCCGGCATCCGAGCTGATGTTGACGATTTTTCCGTATTTTCTCTCCATCATATGGTCCAAGACTGCCCGCGTGCAAAAGATGGGACCCTTGAGGTTGATGGCAATGACTTTCTCCCAGGACTCGGGGGTATTCTTGGTAAAAGGCTCGATGAGATCCCAGCCCGCATTGTTCACCAGGATGTCGAGTTTGCCGAAGTGGGAGAGAGTAGTCCTGACCATTTCCTGTACCTGAGCTGGGTAAGTAATGTCGGTGTTTAAAGCCAGGCCTTTTGCTCCTCCTTTCTCCAGGAGAGCAACGGTCTCCTTGGCCCCCTCGAATTTGATGTCTGCCACAACTACCCGGGCACCCAGGGATCCAAATTTCATGGCAATCCCCCGTCCGATTCCCCCGCCGGCTCCCGTTACGATTGCCACTTTGTCCTTCAAATCCATATTGGCCTCCTTTCATTTAGCGCGGTATTGTCAAAATCTAACCACATAGGACCCAGAGAACTTATTTATTCCAATAAGTCAATAAAATTGCTATTATCTCCCCTCTGTGTCCTCTAAAAGATTAACCTCTTTATCCCTTCTTCTAACCGAACCACATTGAAATTAACCAACAAACCCACACTCATATCAAGGGCCCTCATACAAGTCAGTACGTATTCTTCAGATACTATCCTTTGCCCTTCGCTTATCTCTTTTAATGGAAACCCTTTTTGAGAACACAGAGGATTTTTCTGTGACCTCTGTGGTTTCATATTTTATCCTTTTTTCATAGAAGTTTTGACATTACCTTTAGCGAAATTTTTTAAAGCGGGATGTTTCCATGCTTTCTTGCGTACCTTTTTATCATCTTATTTTCCAGCATTTCCAGGGCCCGGATGAGGTACAGTCGGGTCTCCTGCGGGCTGATGATGATGTCCAATTGCCGCTTGGAAGCGGTATAAAAGGGGGTCATAAATTTTTGTCGATACTCTTGAATTTTTTCCTCCCGGAATCGGTCTTTGTCTTCAGCGGCGGCGATTTCCTTCCGGTAAAGCACGCCCACTGCCCCTTCCGCTCCCATGATGGCGACCTCAGCGGTTGGCCAGGCGATAAGGATATCGGCGCCAATCTCTTTGTTGCTCATGGCTGAGAAGGCTCCCCCGTAGTCCTTGCGGATGAGGCAAGTTACTTTCGGCACGGTGGCTTCTTTCCAGGCGAAAATCATCTTGGCTCCATGCCGGATGATCCCTTTATATTCCTCCTTGACTCCCGGAAGATATCCGGGGACATCCACGAAAGAGATGAGGGGGATGTTGAAGCAGTCGCAGGTGCGGATAAATCGGGAGGCTTTATCTGAGGCATCGCAATCGATGGCTGCGCCCAAGAAAAGCGGGTTGTTGGCCACGATCCCAATCACCCGCCCATCCAGGCGGGCGAAGCCTGTAACCATATTGCGGGCGAACCTGGCTTTGATCTCAAAGAATTCCCCCTGATCAACGACGAGGGTGATCAATTTTCGCATATCATAAACCTTCTTGGCGCTATCGGGCAAAATTTTCATGAGTCCTTCTTCGCAGCGCTGCGGATCGTCTTTCTGCTCCAGGGCCGGGGGCTTTTGCCTGTAATTGGAAGGAAGAAAGCTGAGGAGTTTTTTGATCTTGGCCAGGCAGTCTAAATCATCCTTGGCCACAAGATCGGCCACCCCGGATATTTCACTGTGGACCTTCGCTCCTCCCAATTCCTGCATGTCCACGATTTCTCCCGTCACCTCTTTGATGACCAGCGGTCCGGTAATAAACATCTGACTGGTCTTATCTATCATGAGGATGAAATCCGTGAGGGCAGGGGAGTAGACTCCACCCCCGGCGCAGTTTCCCATGATGGCCGAGATCTGGGGAATCACCCCAGAGGACTCCACGTTCTCGGCGAAAATGAGGGAGTAATTTCCGGCTCCTTCCTGAATCCTTCCGCCAGCAGAGTCGATCAACCCTACCACCGGTGCTCCATACTCCCTGGCCATGCGGGTGAGGGAGGCGATCTTCTGGCCGTGGGCCTGGCCCACAGAACCTCCCATGACCGTGAAGTCCTGCGCGTAGAGGAAAACGACCCGCCCATCCACTTTTCCGTAGCCGGTGATCACTCCATCTCCCCAGGGACGGCTCTTCTCCATTCCGAAATCAGTACACTGGTGCTGGGCCAGCATGCTTAATTCCACAAAAGTACCGACATCCATCAGGCGGTCAATCCGCTCCCGGGCGGTCAACTTGCCCAGAGCATGTTGTTCATCGATTTTTTTCTGACCTCCGCCCGCTCTGGCTATTTCCTCAATCTGCCGGAGCTTTTCGATGACAGTCTTCATTTCAGACATAACATCCTCCCCCAGGAAGACTACTAACCCTTCATTCCCGTTAAATGTTTTTAGCATATTCAGAGGGCGGTTACAAATATTTCCTGATCCCATTCTCCGGGCGGCTGGCCCTTGAAGAGGGATAGATCCCCCAGACTGTTCTCCTCACCACTACGCCAGGGTCCATGGGAAAGGCGATTCAGTTCTTGCAGGAGAAGGGAGTTCGGGAAGCGGTTAAGATTATGGTGGGGGGCGCTCCTATTACGGAAGTTTTTAGCAGGGAGATCGAGGCAGATGGCTATGCCCCGGATGCCGGTCCTGCCATCGAGAACGCCAATGGACTCCTGGGGATGAAATAAGCTGCCCGTCTCTCCCGGGAGGACCTGGCCACCGCAGCTTAGTCCTGCATAATCCCCCAATCTCTTCTTTAAAGGTTGGGTTTTTCGATATAGGCTAAACCATATCATCTGCGGAAGTGCTTGGAGGCAGACTTGGCTTTTTTCCATATACCTGTAAAAAAGTCTTGACTTTTTTTCATATATATGGAGAATAGTCAGCATGGAGCGATTAGTTTCCAAATATATCTTTGACCCCGAAATCAACGCTGGCAAAATGATATTCCTAACAGGACCCCGGCAGGTCGGGAAAACTACCTTTGCTAAGAACTGGCTTGCCTCCACTGGCATCGAGGGTACGTATTTTAACTGGGATGATCCTGCAGTTAGGAGTGAATATACAAGGAACCCTCTTTATTTTCGGAATATTCTCAATGAGAAATTCAAAAATGAACCAGTCCCTATGGTCTTTGATGAGATTCACAAGCATAAAAACTGGAAGAATATCCTCAAGGGTGTCTACGATATAAATAAAGAGAAAGTCCGATTGCTGGTTACAGGGAGTGCACGTCTCGGCCTTTATCGAAAATCTGGAGATTCTCTGCTCGGTCGATACTTTTCCTATCAGATGTCTCCCTTAGGGCTTCCCGAAGCTGTGAATGATTTTTCATTCGTCCTAAAGGAGGATCATCTCCTTTCAAAGGGTGAATCCTTGGTTAAATATGCCAGGAAAGTTGATGGAAAAATTGCCAAGGAGGCCCTCGAAAAACTCCTGACCTTCGGAGGCTTTCCTGAACCATTTTTGAAAGCTTCAACAAGGTTCCATCATAGATGGCAGCAGGAATATAAAATACTGCTTACCAAGGAAGATGTCCGGGACCTTTCGAGGGTTGCCGACATCAAAGGTCTTGAACACTTGATTGATATACTTCCCATGAAAGTCGGGTCCCCATTAAGCATAAACTCATTAAGAGAGGATTTAGGTTGTCACCACAGTACAATTGTCAATTGGATCGAAATTTTAAAGGAACTATACCTGGTGTTTACAATCCGACCCTGGCACCGGAATATCCTGCGTTCCATTAAGAAAGAGACAAAGCTATTCTTTTTTGATTGGTCCATACTTTCTGATCCGGGAAAACGGTTCGAAAACCTTCTTGCTGTATCGCTTCTCAGAATGGCGGCCAGATTTACGGAGACCGGCCTGGGTGTTTTTGAGGTTATGTATATTCGGGACAAAGAGAAGCGAGAGGCTGATTTTGTTCTGATAAAAGATAACCGGCCGGTAGCCCTCCTTGAGGCCAAGGATAGTGATTCGGCCATCAGCACTTCTGGAAGATATTTCAACCGGAGGCTGGGGATCCCCTTTTACCAGGTCATTCATCATTTTGAGAAAATTGAAGAATATCCGGGCAACTGCTTTAAAATTCCAGCAACAAGCTTTCTTATGCTTAGCGGATAATCAGGTAAGGAATTTTAGTCAAGTAGGGAGGTTTTGAGAATTTCAAGCCTTTTCCCCTAATTTGGCGCCGACGGCTACGCCCCCGAAGCGGGTTCGGCAGTGGAGAAGGCGAAGATGCTCCTGGAGCTAAAATAATTTGCCCATTCCGTGCTTTATCCAAGGCCCAGGATAGGACAATCGACCGCATCCATATCCATGACCTGCAAACGGAAACACTCTATAAGTCTCATCCCGCAACCATAAAGTAGCCCGCCCATCAACTGATAAGTGCTTCACATGACTGCCAGAACCCGACTCATCCCTTTTTTGTCATCACGGTCGGAAGCCTTTCTGGTTTCCTGGCCCGCTCGCTATTCCCAAAGTCACCCAATTCAATCCCGAGGACACGTTTATAAAGAAAGACCAATGCATTTAGAGCCTGGTTTCATGTACTGGCGGCAACTTTCTTATCGGTAGCCAGGTAAGAAAGGAACTCTGAAATTTCTATTTCCCACATAGCTGAGATTCTAGTGACAAACCTCGCTTAATTATTAAAGATTTTCAACAATCGGGCCGATTATTCAACAATAAAAGGCAGATAAGAGAGAATCTATTCCATGTTAGAAGGGAGAAAGCAGCCTTGCAAGTGGCGGTTCGGTTGCTCGCTCGCGCCCCCGCCTTCAAGGTTAGAAAAAACTGTTTGAGGGATGATGCATGGAATTCTTTGAGCGGCTTTACAGAGGTTTTGAAGCCGAACATTACGTGGCCGGAAAGCTGTTTTCCGTCGGCTACGAAGCCTTTATGATGCCTGCTGATTTTGGCTTTGACCTTATTGTCATGAACCAAAAAGAGCGGTCAAAGGGG
>JACRCA010000265.1 GCA_016234425.1 Deltaproteobacteria bacterium
CAATTTAGCCCGCTGTGCTTTGATTTTCAGCCAATTTCCCTCAGATGGGACTGATGTATGGATTCCCCCCAGGGAAGTACTCCCGGCCCAATACCATCGCCTGCACGTCGTAGAAGATGAAGCTATCCTGGCCATCGTGCAACAGAGTGGTGAGGGCAAGGATTCGCGGCTGATTGTACGCACGCATCCAGCGCGCCCCAAGCATCTCTCCACCTTAAAAGCTCGGGTAAACTGGCAATTTCACCTCGATGCTCCTCTGGGGGAATTCTACCGTCGGGCGGAAAAGCATCCCTTCTTCCGCCCCATCCTTAAAACCCTTTATGGAGTCAAGCCTCTCCGCCCGCCGAGCCTCTATGAGATGGCCGTCATCGCCATCACTGAGCAACAACTGGCCTACCCAGTCGCTGTGAAGATGCGCTCCCGGTTAGTCGAGGCCTTAGGGAAAAAGATGATTTATGAAGGGAAAGAATACAGGGCTTTCCCCACAGGGCGGGCTGTGGCGGAATGCCGGGTCAATGATTTACGGGCTCTAACCTTTTCCACGCGAAAAGCTGAGTACCTGATCGCTCTTTCCCAAAAGGTGGCTTTTGCAGGCCTTAATCTGGAGGATCTACGTGGCCAACCCAATGAAGAGGTCATTGCTGTCCTCACTTCCATTCGGGGTTTCGGCCGATGGAGCGCGGAGTATTTTTTGGCCCGCGGATTGGGCAGGTCGGAGGTCTTTGCCGCGGATGACTTGGGCGTCCAGACGCTGGTCGGAAAACACTTAGGGCCCGGCCACCGGGTCACCGCCGAAGAATGCCGGAAGATTTTAAGAAAATGGGGACCTTATAAGAGATGGGTAGTCTTTTATCTCTTCTGCGCCGCCCGCTTGGGTCTGATTAAATGATGGCGGATCATACCTTGGCATAATAGTCGAAGGTTTGTCTCATTTAATTTTCTCTATGAAATTCTTTGCTGCCTTCAGGGCTTCTTTAACAACAGCTACATCATCTAAAAGCCCCCGATAATACCCTGCGATATGTAATAATCTATAAAGGCTATCAAATTCCTTTATCAGTTTCCCATCATGAATCATAAGATGTTTCCGGATCATCTCCCTGTAGCCGTCTACAGATTTCGGTAACTCCTTTTCACCCAACCCTTTCTTCAGCAAATATGCATCGATAGCTCTCAGTATGGCCAGGTAAGCAATCGCAAAGGCTTCTTGCACAGGCTTGATATCCGAGTAAAGGCCATCTTCTATCGGAACGGATCTTAATATCTCTTTGGCGTTTTCTAAATATCTCAATGCTTCCTTCATTGCCCGCCTCGAACCCTGAAAACATTTAAATTCTATAGGGTTTGCGGCCATCCAGTCAAGCCGATTCTTCCTATACTCCAATCCTTTTTTTATAAAACATCATGTCATGAGAGGATGGGATCAAATCTGCCTCCTGTTTCAAGACATATTTGGCTACTCTCTCGGTTGGCGTTTTAGGGAGGCTGCTCCGGAACTGCACATAGCGGGGGACCTTGAAATTGGCCAGATGATCCTGACACCATGCAATGACCTCTTCTGGAGTTATGGTCTGATTTTCCTTAAGTACAATAGCCGCCAAGACCTCATCTTCCCCGAGCTCTGAGGGAACGGCAATGACCGCGGCCTCAAATATTTTTTCGTTGGCCTGCAGGACGAATTCTACTTCTGTGGCGGAAATATTTTCACCCTTGCGGCGAATGATGTCCTTTTTACGGTCAACAAAATAGAGATAATCATCTTCACCCTTGAAGGCATAATCCCCCGTATACAGCCAGCCGTCGCGAATCGTCTCCTGGGTCTTTTCTTCATCCTTGAAATATCCTTGCATCATTACCGGAGACCGAACGATAAGCTCCCCCGCCTCTCCCGGACCCAATTCTTTCCCCTGCTCATCCACAATCTTTACCTCCGCAAATTTCAGGTTGGGGCTGGGATGTCTGGCGGGAAGTCCCATACTTTTCGTTTTGATCACTCCATCTATTGGGTTCTGAGAGACACGGGGAACTTCGGTCAAACCATACCCCTCGATCACGTGCTGGATTCTAAAACGCTGGGTAAAGGTCTCATAGACATCTGGGGTCACCGGCGCTCCATAGGCTGTCTTAATCTGATGCCCCGGCCGGAATTCTTCCTCTGGGCGGGTGCACAGGATGCGACCGATGGCTCCGATAAAGTTAAATTCGGTTGCTCCATAATAAATCGCCTGGTCCCAGAAGAGGGTCGCGCTGAACCTGGGGATTAGAATCAGACTCGCTTCCGCGGCCAACGCTCCCATAGTGCTGTAATACTCTGCATTGACATGGAAAAGAGGGAGATTGGTCAAAAGCCGGTCTTCCGGGCCAATCCCGGCGCAGAGGGTAAAAGCTTCGCCGGTCAGGGTAAAGTCTTTTTGCCCATGGATGGCCCCCTTGGGGAAGCCGGTGGTGCCCGAGGTATAAATAATCTGGGCCATGTCTTCATCCCGGATTCTTATGGGCTTCAAGGCCTTTTCCATCCTTTGGAAAATTTGGGCAAAGGGAAAGATTCCCTCCGCGGATGTTTGGTCAACACAGCATATCCATTTCAGCTTGGGACAACGCCCTTTCAGTGCCCGGGCAATGGGTAAAAGATTGGCATCGGCGATAATGCCCACCGATTCCGAATGATGGACGATATAGCCAGCTTCATTTTCCTTGAAAGCGGTGTTGATGGGTACCATGACCGCGCCGATTTTGGCCAGCCCAAACCAGCCATACAGAAACTCCGGCCTATTGGGAAGCATTAGACAGACCCGTTCTCCCTTATTCACTCCCATCTCCAGAAATCCATTGGCCGCTTGATTGATTTTCTGGTCAAATGCTTCGTAAGATATCACTTTGTCTTCGAAGTAAAGGAATGGTTTGTCCGGGTTTTTTTCAACCTTCGATTCGATAAACTCCCGTATATTCAAAAATTTCCTCCCCTTCTCCCTTTTTCTCTAACCACCTCATCCCTGGCTCGCCGTTTCTCCCTTTCTCCGCTTCTCCCCATTTCCCTATCTCCCCATCCCCCTATCTATTACTTATTCTGCAATTCAATAATGGGCTATGCCTACGGTGAGCCCGCCGCAGATAAATATCGCCTGACCGGTAATGAAGGAAGATTCGTCCGATGCCAGGAAGGATACCAGGTTGGCCACGTCTTCAGGCTCTCCCATCCTTTTCAAGGGAATGCCGTTCACAAGCGCCCGGGTTTTCGGGCTGTCCTCGGGGTTGCTGGCTTTAAATAGCTCAGTGGCTATTGGTCCCGGCCCCACATAATTGACGTTGATGTTATGCGGGGCAAGTTCAAGCGCCCAGGTGCGGGTCATTCCGATCAGCCCTGCCTTGGTAGCGCTGTAAACCGTTCGGAGCTCTTTACCAAGGCTGGAGCGTGATCCGATATTTATGATTTTCCCGTACCGGTTCTTTTTCATCGTTGGAAGCACGGCCCGGGTACAAATAAGGGTCCCTTTGAGATTGGTATTCACAACCGCCTCCCAATCCTCTTCCTTTACATCCTCCAGCAGTGCTGGCTGGACAATCCCCGCGTTATTAACCAAAATATCCATCCTGCCAAAATGATCCAGGGTTCGCTGAACCGCCTGGCCCACTTTCTCCTTTTGTCGGACATCCGCTTTTAATCCCAGGGCTTTGCCGCCAATAGCTCTTAACTCCTCAGCCGTCTGAGCAACTAGGTCCCCCAGGATATCCAGCAGGGAAACTAAAGCCCCTTCCTGCACTATCTTAAAAGCGATTGCTTTGCCAATCCCTCTTGCGCCCCCTGTAATGATGGCCACACGGCCCTGTAATCTACCCGGATTCATGAGATACTCCTTTTTGATTTATCGTCGCCACAGAGATCACCGAGAACACTTCTCTGTGGCCTCGGTGTCCTCTGTGGCTAAAAAAATTACATCATCAAGCTGCCCCCATTCACGTCCAGGGCCAGCCGACCCCCTTGTCGGGAAACCATGTGGGCGCATGCCTTCCCAATCCCAGCAGCCGCTCCCGTGATCAGAGCAACCTTCCCATTTACCAATTTCGCCCGCTCCGGGGCTTGCCAAATAGATGGGTTTATGTTTCGATCTCCAGGATTCGGGTGATGATCCTTGTCCCTCTATTGTAACGAAATTCGTCGAGAGGGTATTTACTCCCATGGAATTCAAGGTCGACGGCCTGCTCGAACCAGCTTGGGGTCCAGAAGGTCTCGGAGTCCATCCCCCAGCAGATTAAATCCCAATACAGCCCATGCAATGGCGAGACCGGGAAAGATCGCCAGCCAGGGGGAGATCTCCATGAACGTTTGGGCTTCGTTGAGCATCCTTCCCCAGCTGGCATGGGGAGGCTGGGTTCCCAACCCCAGGTAACTTAGCGCCGCCTCTGCCAGAATGGCAATGGCAAACTGCACCGTGGCCTGAACGATCAGAGGGGAGAGGATGTTGGGTAAGATGGCGTGCCAAATGATTTTTCCACTACTCTGCCCAATGGCTCGAGCCGAAGTTACGTAGTCCCTCTGCCAGATGGAAAGCGAAGTGCCCCGAGTAAGCCGGGTGAAGATGGGGATGTAGAATATCCCGATGGCCAGCATGCTGTTGGCAATTCCGGGCCCCAATACGGATGTAATCAAGATGGCGCTGAGCACTGCGGGAAACCCATAAAAGACGTCCACCAGTCGCATGATTCCTTCATCTTTCCATCCACCCCAGTAGGCGGCCAGGGAACCCAGTAATATTCCGCATCCCAGGCCGATCCCCACGGCCACCCAACCCACAACCAGGGAGTTAACCGCCCCCTTCATCACCCGGCTAAGGATGTCCCGACCATACTGATCAGTGCCCAGGATGTGAGAGGCGTTAGGGGGGTGGAAACGTTCTGGGAGATTCATGCGATTAGGATCGTAGGGGGTATAGAAAAAGCTGCAGAAAGCTGTGATCACGATAAGCAGCACTAAACTTCCCCCGATGATCAGATTCACGTTCCGAAACAGCCTCGTCAAACCTTCAGCTCCTTGTGCTCCCGGCGCGAATCCGTGGGTCAACCAGCCCATAAAGCACATCCACTGCAAAATTGACCACCACGATTAAGAAAGCAATCAGCAGGCTCACCCCTTGAACCACGGGCAAATCTCGCTGTCCGATGGCCAGGAAAATGAGCCGGCCCAGGCCTGGCAGGTTGAAGACATTCTCGATCACGATCGCTCCGGCAAGAAGCTCCCCCATCTGCAATCCGATGATGGTTACCACCGGGATGAGGGCATTGCGGAAAGCGTGCTTGTATACCACGACTTTTTCTGCCAGACCTTTCGACCGGGCCGTGCGGATGTAATCCTCCCCGAGGACTTCCAGCATGCAGGAACGGGTAAGTCGAGCCAGTACTGCGGCTCGGATAAGACCCAGAGAAAGGGCTGGCAGAAGCAATGACTTGAGCGCTCCCCAGGGGGTCTCTGTCCAGGCTCTGAACCCTCCTGCTGAAAACCACCGTAGCTCCACGGCAAAAAGCAAGATTAAAAGAATCCCTGCCCAGAACGCCGGGATGGCCAGGCCAATTTGGGAGAATATCATCACGCCGTAATCCCCCGGTCGGTTACGGTGAAGGGCGGCATAAGCCCCGAGGGGAATGGAGAAAACCACGGCAAAAAGAATGGATAAGATGGCCAGCGGGATGGTCACTTGAAGACGGGAGATGATTAAAGAAGTAATGGGGACGTCATAAGTGATCGACCGTCCCATGTCTCCCCGGAGAAAACCGCGAATCCAGTTCATGTACTGGACCGGCAGCGGGACGTCCAACCCCATTTTATGCCGTAGTTCGCCGAGGGTTTCTGGCGTGGCC
>JACRCA010000255.1 GCA_016234425.1 Deltaproteobacteria bacterium
AACCGGGCAGGAGGGTGATGAACGAGGGAGCATCGGCGGGAAAAGGATATCTGCAGAGTTCCCACTTCCCTTCCGCCAAGGAAAGGCGGGAGCGGAGGAATCCAGGGCATCCTCGGCTGAAGCCCCGCCCCTGCCGATGAAAGAACTGACGCCTTATGATCCCGAGAGAATCACCCTCCCGCCCGGATCCAGCGCTGGATGATCCTCCCAGGCCTGGGCCACGAATAGGGATTGTGTAAAAGTGAAGGTGGGTAAGGAAAGGGGAACCCTTGACAAGGAGTCCAGAAACGGATATTTTAAAAATTGTAGAATAGCGGGCCCATAGCTCAGCGGTAGAGCCACCGGCTCATAACCGGCAGGTCCCTGGTTCGAACCCAGGTGGGCCCACCAGGATGTCTGGCATGATTTCAGGATATAGAATTATCCCATGGAAAAAAGAACGGCCTCTCCCGAAAGCGTTCGAGGCCTTGAATAAAAAGTGCACCTCTCAGGGTGCACTTTTTATTTTAGGAGGAAAAATAATTGGTTGAGCAATTGCAAAAGCTGGTCGCCTTGCAAACCGTCGACCTGAAGATCCAGGAGATGGAGCGAACGAAAGATGAAATTCCCCAGCGCATTGTTGCTTTAGAAGAGGATTTCAAAAAGGAAGAAGAAAGGGTGCAATCCCTACGCCTGGAGGTAGAGAAGCTCCAGAAGGAACGGCGAGTGAAAGAGCGGGAACTGGAAGAAGAGATCGATCGGGTGAAAAAAGCAGAAGCGCGGATTTTTGAGGTCAAGACGAATAAAGAATACCAGGCTGTGTTGAAAGAAATTGAGAACGCCAAGAAGCTCAACCGGGAACGGGAAGAAGAAATTCTGGGAATTCTGGAGCGCCTGGAAGAAATGCAGCAAAACCTGGGCCAGGGAGAGAAGGGATTGGAAGCCCAAAGAAAGGAGTGCCAGCGGCAAGTCAACGAACTCAGGCAGAAGGCCGACTCTTTCGCGGAAGAGATGGCCAGCGAAGTCCAGCACCGGGAGGCCCAGAAGAAAGAAATTCCTCCAGATCTCCTGAACAAGTATCTCATGCTTTTGGAAAAACGGCAGGGAATAGCCGTGGCCCGGGTGAGAAATGGAGTATGCCAGGCCTGTAATATGAACCTTCGACCCCAGCTATATATCGAGTTGCAAAAGCAGGATCGGCTCATATTTTGTCCCAATTGCAACCGCATCCTCTTCTGGGAAAATGGATCAACTAAGCCCAAAGAAACGTGAGCCCAGAGAAAGTCGCTGATTTCCTCCCCTTCCAGGCTTATCCTGACCGGAAAGGACGATTAGAATTCTTCATTCACGCCGACGGAGCTTCCCGGGGAAATCCGGGCGAAGCGGGGGTCGGGGCCGTAATTTCAGATGCCCGTGGCCGGACGGTCAAGGAACTCAAGCTTTTTCTGGGAATCGCCACCAACAATGTGGCCGAGTATCGGGCAGCGATCTTGGCCCTGGAAAAAGCCTTGAACCTCGGGGTCGGAAAGGTTACATTGTATCTTGATTCAGAGCTCGTGATCCGGCAACTTCAAGGTCAGTACAAAGTGCGCGAGGCCCATCTCAAGACATTGCACCAACGGGCCCTGGAGATCTTGCATCGGTTTTCCAAATATAGTATTCTTTATATACGCCGGGAGGAGAATCGCCGGGCAGATCAATTGGCTAACGAAGCGATTGACCAAAAAATCGGGAAAACGAAAGATCGATAAAGATTTTACTTTTTCCCCTTTTGCCTATATAATTCAAATGCGGAAGTGGGTCGGGTGATCGCTCGCCTTAAGCGGGAGGAAAGTCCGAGCTCCAGAGGGCAGGGTGGTCGCTAACAGCGACCGGGGGTGACCCCAGGGAAAGTGCCACAGAAAAGATACCGCCCCGCGTTTCGCGGGGTAAGGGTGAAAAGGCGAGGTAAGAGCTCACCGCGGTTCTGGTGACAGGGCTGGCAGGGCAAACCCCACCCGGAGCAAGACCGAATAGAGGAGCGTTGGAGAGTGGCCCGCTCGAAGCTCCTGGGTAGGTCGCTAGACCCCGGCAGCAATGTCGGGGCCAGAGGAATGATCACCATCTCCGGAAAAACCGGAGAGACAGAACTCGGCTTACAGACCCGCTTCCGCAATTCCTCTTGAATCCTCAACTCATTGAACCCTGTGCTCTTCCCATTCCCTAAACTTCCTGAAAGGATCTTTTAAATATGCCCCTCTGTGAATTCGAAGGAAAAAGGCCCAGAATTGGAGAAACCTCTTTTGGGCATCTTGCTGCCATCCTCATCGGTGGAGTGACCATCGGGGAAAACTGCTACATCGGCCCAGGAGCTGTTTTACGGGGAGGAACCAATGTTTGTCATTGCCAATTTTCTCTTTGCCATGGCCATAATTCTTGACGTCGTCCTAACAATCTACATGTGGATCATCATTGCCAGGGCTATCCTTTCCTGGGTGGTCCCATTTTCGAGAAGCCATTTCGCCTACGCTCTGGCCCATGGTCTTTCTCGACTCACAGACCCTGTATTATGGCGAATCCAGAGGCTCCTCCCCCTGCGGGGAATGGGGATTGATATATCTCCCATCATTGCGATTCTTATCATCCTATTCCTCAAATATTTTTTAGTGGCTACCCTTTTCGACATAGCTCGGAATCTTTAGTCCAATTACCCCCATTGGCTCATTTGCTCGCACCTGATAAAATGAACCATGCAGTCAGGCCTATGAAAGATAGAGGGGAGAAAATCCTGGTGGAGTAAAGTGGGCGACAGCAAAAATGAGATTCGGGAAAAAGTCTGGAGAGCCTTAGAAAAGGAAGGAGTAGTTCTTTTTCCTGGTGCCCGGGGCCGGATTCCCAATTTTAGGGGGGCAGAGATAGCTGCCCGCCTTCTTCCCAAGCTAACCGAATGGCAGAGAGCCCTGCATATCAAAGCCAATCCTGACTCCCCTCAAAGGCCTGTACGGTTTCTGGCCTTGAGTTCTGGTAAGATCCTCTACATGGCCGTGCCCAGGCTGAGAGAAAAGAAATGTTTTATCAAACTTGATCCTTCAAAGATTTCAAATAAAAATATTCTTGAGGCCTCGACGATTCAGGGAGCCTTCCGTTACGGGACTCCCCTTCACCCCAAAGAAATCCCGCAGATCGATCTAATTGTCGCTGGCTCCGTGGCAGTCAATAGAAAAGGGAGCAGAATTGGTAAAGGAGGAGGGTATTCCGATCTGGAATATGCCCTCGGGCGGGAATTTGGGCTGGTCCAAGAAGATGTGGTCATCTTGACTACGGTCCATCCCCTGCAGATCCTGGATCAGGATCTACCAGAGACGGACCACGATTTTCGCATTGATTTTATCCTCACCCCAACTGAAATCATTTCAACCTATCGTGAAGGCGGCCGGCCTCGCGGAATTATCCGGGACCATCTAACAGAGCAAAAAATTTCCGCCATTCCCATCCTGAGCGAAATTCTCTCTGCAAAATCCGCTCCTTCCGCCCCTTCGTCCCGCTGATTGATTCGTTCCTCCCTTGATAAATTTTTTTCTCCCTGATAAACTGGCACTGGCTAATGATAGCTAAACATAGTTTTTTCTCTGAGTTTAAATAAATTTTTCCATGATGTTAAAGAGAATCGGTTCCATTTTCCTCAGTGTGCTTTTCCTCAGCGGTCTTCTCCTGTCCATTTCCAGCGGGTGCGCCAGCCGGCAGCCGATTCCCAAGCAGAGGGCACGAGCTATGGAACTGGACCGGAAGGGAGCGGAGTTTTTCCACCAGGGACAGTATAAGAAGGCCCTCGACTCCTTCCAAAAGGGCCTACATGTGCACGAGTCCATCGACCACCAGGAGGGGGTGGCCCTCAGTTTGAATAACTTGGGCACAGTTTACCAGACAACGGGAGAGCACCTCCGGGCGCTCGATTTCTACCAGCGGGCTCTGGCTATCAACTCGGAGACCCGAAATGAAGAAGGCCAGTCTTTGAATTTGAACAACATTGGCAGTGTCTCCCTCTCTCTGGGAAAACCTCAAGCAGCTTTGGAATTCTTCCAGAAGTCTTTGGCCATCGAGGAAAAAAAGGGAAACATCAAAGGGCAGGCCATCCGCTGGAACAACATAGGATTGGCTTACCGCTTCCTGCAACAGAATGATCGAGCGCTGGAATGCTACCTGCGGGCGAAAAAAATTAATGAGAAGATCGAGAATTTTTGGGGGATCGCTGACAACCTGAATAACATCGGAGCCCTCTACGAAAGTAAGAAGGAATGGTCCCGGGCCATAGAAGCATTTCAGGGGGCTCTGGAAATGGATAAAAAAATTGAAAACTCCGTGGGCATCTCCACTGACCTGGCCAACCTGGGCAGGGTTTTTGAAGCCATGGGAGAAAAGGAGAAAGCCCTGAACCATTACCTGCGCGCCTGGAGGGTGAACGAATACCTTGGCCTGAAAGAACGCATCCTCCAAGACCTTTCCAAAATCACCTCCCTTTACGAAGCCCTGGGAAAGCCGGAGGAAGCCAGGAAGTTTCGCCAGCGAGCCCAAGAATTGACCTCCCCCCCAAAATAAAAAAAGGGTGCAAATTGTGTCCTCACCCCAGCGCCACAATTATGACCTGCCCAAACTTTTCTACCCCGAAAGCGTAGCTGTGGTAGGGGCATCGCCAGAAGTGGGGGGCGATCGTTCCCCTTTCTTCCAAGCGCTTTTGAAATCCAGGTACCCGGGAAAGCTTTATCCAATCAATCCCAACTACGGAGAAATCTCTGGTCATAAGGCTCTCCCCAGTCTCCGGCAAGTTTCTGGGAACATTGATTTGGCCATCATCACTCTGAAAGCTCAGGGTGTCCCGCCGATCATTTCAGAATGCGTGGAAAGGAGGTAAAGTTCGCGGTTATTTTTTCTTCGGGATTTATCGAGTCTGGCCACCAGAAACTGGAAGAAGAAGTGGTAAGAATGGCCAGCCCAGGTCCCACCCGATTGATCGGTCCCAACTGCATCGGCCCTTATTGTCCGGAAAGTGGCCTCACCTTTGTCATGGAGGAAAGGCCGAAAGAGACAGGCAACGTGGCCTTAGTTTCTCAGTCTGGCGGGCACAGCATCACGTTTAAAACCTTGGCCAGGTCCCGAGGAATCCATTTCAATAAAATTCTTTCCATTGGAAACCAGTGCGACCTCACCATTCAGGAAGTCCTGCGCTACTTTGCGGAAGACCCTAAGGTCAAGGTTATCTGTGCTTACGTGGAACAAGCCAAGAGGGGGGAAGATTTTTCTCAAACCCTGCGGGACGTATCCCGCCAGAAACCTCTGATCATCTGGAAGGGGGGCTCGACCCAGACCGGAGCCCGGGCCGCCTTTAGCCACACAGGGGCTATGGCTTCTTACTCCGATGTCTGGCAGAAGAGCATCGGCCAACTTGGGGTCATCTCAGTCGATGATCTCGAAGAGATGGGGGACGTCACCTTCGCCTGCCTATCCATACCGCTGCCCGAGGGGCCACGGGTGGGTATCGTTGTGGCTGGGGGCGGAAGCTCTTTTACAAGTAATTCCTAAAAAATTCTTGTAATTTTTTAAAAAATCATATAAAATGAATTAAAATATGATTTTTAAAAAATTTTCTGGGAGGCGAGGAATGCAGACCAAAGTCTCAGAAAGGGGGCAGGTCTCTATCCCGGCCAAAATCCGGAAGCGATTTCAGATCAAGCCCAAAACCAGGTTAGAATGGATCGTGGAGCAGGATCGTATTATACTTCTGCCCGTTCCGCAGGACCCGATTTCCACCTTCCGCGGACGGGGAGGAAAACAGTATACCACGGCTGACCTGCTGGCAGACCGGAAGGTAGAAAGGATGCAGGAAAATGCCCGCGACAAAGGCTGAAAGGAAATACCTCCTGGATACCTCGGCTCTGCTGGCCCTGTGGAATGCCGAAAGAGGATCGGAGTTCGTAGAAAAGTTGCTCCACCAATCCCTTAGAAAAAAGATAAAGGTCCTGGTCTCCTTCATGACCTATATGGAAGCTACCTATCGCCTCTGGCGAAGTCGAGGGCAGGGAATCGCCAAAGAATTCTGTATCCATCTGAATACCCTGCCCATCTGGCGAATCGATTTGGACGAAAACATTCTGTTCAAAGCGGCAGAGCTCAAGGCTACAAAAAACCTTTCTGTGGCCGACAGCTGGATCATCGCCAGCGCAGTTGTGCATCAGGCCACCCTGGTCCATAAAGACCCCGAGTTTGAACAGGTAAAAGATCTCATCCAACTTTGGGCCCTGCCCTATAAAGTATAATCCATGCCCGATTTTAGGATTGTCTCTGAATACAGACCCAAGGGAGACCAGCCCCAGGCCATCGAGAAGCTGGTGAAGGGTGTCCAACAGGGCTTGACCCATCAGGTCCTCCTCGGCGTCACTGGCTCCGGGAAGACTTTCACCATGGCCAATGTCATCGAAAGTGTGCAGAAGCCCACTTTGGTCATCGCCCCGAATAAGACCTTAGCCGCCCAACTCTTCCAGGAGTTCCAAGCCCTTTTTCCAGAGA
>JACRCA010000025.1 GCA_016234425.1 Deltaproteobacteria bacterium
AAAAACCCATGACCATGATGTTCAATATGGTAGGGGTAGATGTGGAGCAGGTCTTGGCCAAGCTTGGGAACTGGGGCAATATAAGAAAAGTGGTACAGGAGGGAATCGATCGGGGTGAACTATGCTTTGACCTAGGAGTCTACCGAGATTTCGGTGCTCCCGGTATTAGTGCCGAAAAGCTTGTTTACGATGACCAAATCAATGTCTGGTCCGGGAACCTGCTGAACATGGACGGTACAGACCCCAGGGACCTGACCCGTGCCGAAGTGATCACCAGAGATCACGCCGTGAAATTGGCCACCTTCCTGAAGAAAAACCTCCAGGGGTTCGAGAAATCAAGGATTGAGTACACCGCAACTCAGGTGGGCGTGCGGGCCACTCGGCAAATTATTGGTGAAGCCTTACCCTCAATTGATGAGGTTAAGAATAAGAAATTTGATGACACGATCGCTAAACCCTATGCCAATAGTGAAATGAGATTGCCCTACGGTTCCATCCTCCCCCAAAAAGTGGAAAATCTCCTAGTGGCGGGCAGGTGCATATCGGCGGAGGAAGAGGCCATGGGGCAGCTGCGGCTCATACCTGTTTGCTCGGCCACGGGTGAGGCTGCGGGTACAGCGGCAGCTCTGGCTCTCCGTCAGGGGATTACTCCCAGGAAGCTGGAGAGATCCCTCCTACAAAAAACCTTGCGGGAACAAGGGGTCGACCTCGGCTCGGATTCACCAAATGCAACCTCACACTTTCTACCGTCCACGATTTCTTGCGAGCCAAATGATAACAATAAAGTTTAGTGTCTGGCATTGCTCCAGGCCTCCTTGGAAACATTTTATATTACCAAATTACTAATTGAAAAGCTGGAAGAACCCCCAAAATAGAAAAGGATGAATTTTTAGGAGAAGGGGATAAAAAATCCAGGCAGGACTTAATCCAATAGATCGGATTGAGTTGATCGACATCCCAGGAACTCAGTAGCTAACCGAAAATATTACAATTTTGAGTTCTGGAATTGGCTCTGTTATAAGGAAGTGTTGACTTATGAGGGTCTTTAAAAAAGTTAAGAGGGAGGGACAGAAATATGAAAAGTGCCTGGCGGACAAAAGATGTGTTGCCTCAAGCTGGGCAAGCGGGGCAGCGGGCTTGACTCTTCCAGGTGGAGGGACTGCCCCAGCAAGGGTATTTGATTCAGAAGCAGAAGCACTCGACGCCCTTAAGCGCAATATGATCAAGCCGAATAACGTGATCGTTGTTAGATATGAAGGCCCCAGAGGAGCACCTGGGTTAAGAGAGCTTCTATTGTTAACATACTACTTGAGAGCTGCTGGGTTAAATGAGTCCTGCGCCATAGTAGCTGATGGAAAATTTTCCGGGTTCGCGAAGGGGCCATTTATTTGCCAAGTAACTCCAGAAGCTGCTATCGGAGGGCCAATTGCTGTGGCGAAGGACGATGATTTAATCGAAATCGATATCCCAAATAAGAGGCTGAACATAAATATTTCAAAGGAGGAAATGGCGAAGAGACTTGCTGAGTGGAAGCCGAAAGCGCCCAAGGTTACAGGAGGAATATTGACGCTTTATGCGAGAATGGCCAATTCATGCGTTGCAGGAGCCGGACTACCACTTAAGATTTAGTTGTTATTAAGAGTAAGGAGGGCTATGATATTTACTTTCCAGCTTCACAATATGGGCAACGCGGGCCGAAAAGAAAGGTGCGAAGCCGAATGTTTTTTCGCGGTAAGGGGTGGCTAACTTTATAAGGAGGTGGTTATCATGAGAGCGTTAATGAAATACGATGCCGGACCGGGAAATATTGATCTCCGGGACGTGGATATCCCCCACATTGAAGACCATGAGGTTCTCATCAAGATTCATGCCGCTGGCTTCTGTGGCTCAGATATGGAGATATATTGAAAGCATATTTTGATAATAACCACCCAGCTTTTCTATCTCCATTTGGTGTAGGCATTCGGTGATTGCCTCTGCAGCTAAAAGAGTGATCATGGGACTGGGGATTCGGGTTTATTTACTAGGCCTAGATACCGCCCTGTACATTGCCCCGGAGAAGAAATAAATACTTTGCAGGGCATGCGCCGCCTTACGCGATAACGAGTATTCGGGGAAAAACTTTTGGAAGAAAGGAGAGGAAAGAACATGAGATCCGGGAAAAAAGTTGTTGGCATAGTGATCGGGATTGCCCTCGGGTTATTTCTCGTTTCCAGCCCCCAGGCCCAGATCATCAACATCAAGTTCGCCGATGCTCTTCCTCCTACTTGGTGCTACTACCAGGGGATGAAGGCCTATAAAGCTTATGTGGAGCAAAAGCTGCCCAGCCGGGTGAAGATGGAGATCTACACTTCCGGTGTTCTGGGAGACCAGAAGACGCTCTTAGAATCGACCCGCATGGGCGCCCTGCAGATGTGCTTCATTACTAGCGCCATTAGCCAGGCCGTGGCCCCTTCCCACCAGGCCTGGTCCATCCCTTATATGTTCAAAACCGCGGAGGAATTCTATAAGTTTGCCTATGGGCCAGTGGCCATCGAAATCGGCAACGATGTGGAGAAAGCCGGGCTGAAATTTGTCACCTGGGTCAGCGCCGGGGAGCGGGGAATTGCCTTACGGAGCAGGTGCTTCACCAACCCAGAAACGATGAAAGGGATGAAAATCCGTGTCATGCAAGACCCCTTCCAGGCAAGTATTATCCAGCACATGGGAGCAATCCCGGTGGCCATGAGTCTTGCCGAAGTATTTACGGCCCTGCAAACCGGGCAAATTGACGGGGCAGAGCTCGGCCCGACGCTCACGGTGACCGGTAAGTATTCGGATATTTGTAAGGCCTATGCCCGGACCCTCCAGTTCCGCGTCCCGGGGGAGGTTCTGGCCAACCTGAAATGGTGGAATGAGTTGCCCGCGGACGTCCGCAAGGTCCTGGAAGATGGTTTACCTATCATGCGCAAAGTCAATGACGACTACATCGATAGAGATGAGGGCACCAGCGAGCCGGACCGTCTGAGGTACATGGAAAAAAAGGGGATCAAGATGTGTCCCGTCTATCTGGAGGCATTTAAGAAGGCCACTTTCCCGGTAGTCGGGGAGCTAAGAAAAACTATCGGCGACGCCACGGTGGATAAGGTTCTCAAGGTGGTGGGATACTAAATGCGCGGGGGCCCGCTTTTCTGGGCCCCTTATCCAACCAAGATTTAACAGGTCTGGCAGTAAGGAGTTTAGGGAGTAAGAAACGGATTCTTTCGCCAAATATTTAGAATGGGTTCTTAAGATCATCTGCGCAGGGTTGGCCGCTACTCTGACCATCGTGATCTTTCTCCAGGTTTTTTACCGGTTCATCCTGCGAGCCCCGCTAGTCTGGTC
>JACRCA010000248.1 GCA_016234425.1 Deltaproteobacteria bacterium
ATCGTGTAAAGCGCCTGATCCGAGAGTTCTTTCGCCTGAATAAAGGAGTGCTTCCAGCTTCCTGTGACTTTGTGATCACGGCCAAAGAGGGTGCGGCAGGTTTGAATTTTTGGCAAGTCTCGGAAGAATTAAAAAGGATATTAAAGGAGCGATAGCTCCCTCAACTTGTGAATGCTTACTCAGATCATCCTTGGTCTCATTCGATTTTATCGTTATTTTCTCTCCCCGCTAACCTTATCTTCTTGCCGCTTTGCGCCCTCGTGTTCTGCTTATGCCCTGGAAGCGGTCGAGCGATTTGGCCCAGCCAAAGGTCTACTCTTAGCTAGCTGGAGGCTCTTAAAATGCCATCCTTTTCACCCTGGCGGTTATGACCCGGTGGGCAAATCCCCCGCTGGCCATGAGGCGGGTTCAGTTCGGCCTTGAGGGAAAGGAGGAAGGAATGGAGGTCATTCATGGAAAAACGTGCGCTATTAGCTGTGATCATTTCTTTGATCATCCTGGTCATCTGGCAGGAATACTTTGCTCCCCGCCCTCCGGAGACAGGGAAAGAAAAAACTATGCCGGAGAAAGCTCCAGCCAAAGAGGAGTTGAGCAAAGGCACTCCTTTGGCAGAGAAAAAGCCGGAGACCGTTCCAGTAACCCCCACCCCAGCTCCCCGGGAGATCAAGGTCCAGCCGGGCCGAGACATCACGGTGGAAACTCCCCTCTACGCCGCGGTCTTTGATACCCGCGGAGCCCGTCTGAAAAGCTGGAAGGTGAAAAAATACCTGGATAAGATTGGCGAGGGGGCGAAACCTATGGACCTGGCCACGGAAGCCCTTAGCGGAGGTTATCCCTTCGGCTTGGAGATCGCCGAAGCCAATTTTCCTTTCTCTCCCGACTCCCTCTTTCAGGTGAACGTCCATACCCTGAAGTTGGGATCTGATAAGAGTAAAGGAGACCTGCTGTTCACCTGGAATTCTCCCGATGGGCTGCGCCTTACCCAGCAGATGATTTTTTATGCCGATAGCTACCGGATAGACATCCACCTGCAGATGGCCAACTTCTCCTCCCGCTCGCTGGAAGGAAGACCGCTTCTGGCTTGGGCGGGAAAGATCTTCACCACTCCCGGATCCGGAGGCATGGCTTGCTTTCCAGGCTCAGGAAGCGCGGGCCCGTCCGTTCCGCCCTTCACGGCTCTGATCAAGAAAGACCTCCAGGAGATAGAAATCAATAACCTCAAGCCGGAGAAGCGTTTTTCCAAAAATGTTCAGTGGGGCGGATTTCAGGATATATATTTTTTAGCCGCTCTCATTCCCAAGAAGTCCGAGGGCACGGAACTCGTCCTGAAAAAAGTCTCCGATACAGGGGGTGACCTCCGCATGGGCGGCCCCAAGGCTTCTCTTGACCCCGGAACTCAGTTTTCCCAGTCCTACACCATGTACCTGGGGCCCAAGGATCTGGATATCCTCAAAGCCTTCGGCGAAGACCTGGACCGGGCTTTGGACTTTGGCTGGTTTGACGTAGTCGCCAAGCCCATGCTCTATGCTTTGAAATTTTTCAACCACTACACTGGAAATTACGGCCTGGCCATCATCATCCTTACGGTGATCATCAAAATTCTTTTCTGGTGGCCGACGCACATCAGCTATAAGTCCATGAAAGAGATGAAAAAGATCCAGCCGGAGATGACGAAATTGCGGGAAAAGTTCAAAGATGATCGGGAAAAGCTCAATAAGGAAGTGATGGAACTCTACCGCCGGTACAAAATCAATCCCATGAGTGGCTGCCTGCCCATCGCCATCCAAATTCCCATTTTCTTCGCGCTCTATAAAGTTCTTCTCTACTCCATCGAAATTCGCCATGCTCCCTTCTACTGGTGGATCCAGGATCTCTCAGCCCAGGATCCCTATTACATCTCTCCCATCCTGATGGGCGTCTCCATGTTCATTCAGCAGTGGCTTACGCCCACCACCGGAGACCCCACGCAGGCCAAGATGATGTTGATCATGCCCGTGATTTTTACCTTCATGTTCCTGACCTTCCCCACGGGCTTGGTCCTCTACTGGCTGTTCAACAACCTGCTCTCCATCGGGCAGCAAATCTACATCAATAAACAGGCTGGATAGATATGGGGGAAACTATGAAGTCTGTCGAAACCGAAGGCAAAACCGTTGAGGAAGCAATCAGCAAGGCGTGCGAAGCGTTGCAAGCTTCGCGGGAGGATTTGGATATCGAGGTTCTCACAAACGGTACCAGCGGCTTCCTGGGGCTGGTAGGCGGAAAGAGGGCTCAAATTCGAGCGACCCTGAAGGAAACAGCGCCTCCAACCAACGTTTCCGATGATCAGACGGCCCAAACTGCTAAGAAAACGCTGCAGGACCTTCTGGGCCTGCTGGGAGTGAAGGCCGTTGTTGACCTGAAGGAGGAGCCAGAGCGGATCTTACTGAACATCCAGGGCGACGGCAGCGGCCTGCTCATCGGGCGCAAAGGGCAGACCTTGGATGCCCTGGAGTACTTGATCAACAAAATCGTGCATAAAGGCGCCGAAGATAAAAAACGCATCGTAGTGGACACGGAAAATTACCGCTCCCGGAGAGAAGAATCATTAGTCCGCCTGGCCCACCGCCTGGGAGAGAAAGCCAAGCGGATGGGCCGGCCTGTAACCATCAGCCCTATGAGTGCCCACGACCGGCGCATTATCCATCTGGCCCTCCAGGACGACGAGAACCTGCGCACTCGCTCCCTGGGCACGGGCCTCTACCGGAAGCTGGTCATCAGCCCTGAGAAGAAGCCTTCATGAGCAAGGCATCGCCAGGGGATACCATCGCAGCGATCTCCACTCCCCTGGGGATGGGTGGAATCGGCATTGTGCGGCTCAGTGGCCCCCAGGCCCCAGCGATCGCCCAAAAGATCTTTCGCCGGAAGGAAGAGCAGGGCCCCCTCCTTTCTCACCGGTTCTACCTGGGAGAAGTCATCCGTCCAGAAGACGGAGCTGTTCTTGACGAAGTTCTCCTGGTCTTCATGCGCCAGCCCAAAACCTACACCCGCGAAGATGTGCTGGAGATCCAGTGCCACAGCGGGGCGTTGATCCTCCAAGAAATTCTACAGGCCGTCCTGAAAAGCGGAGCTCGCCTGGCCGAGCCAGGGGAGTTTACCAAGCGTGCCTTCCTCAACGGCCGGATTGACCTGACCCAGGCCGAAGCCGTCATCGATCTCATCCGCTCCCAGACACAGCGCTCCTTAGAACTGGCCAACCGCCAGCGATCTGGAAAGTTAGCCAGCCAAGTTCGGCAGATGAAAGAAAGACTGCTTAATCTCCTGGCCTTGCTCGAGGCCAGCATCGACTTTCCAGAAGATGAAATACCCGAATTCTCCCCACCGGAAGTCACCCAGCAGGTAATGGATGCCCGAGGCGAATTGGATGCGCTCCTGCGCACCTATGAAGAAGGTAAAGTCTACCGAGAAGGGATCGCTGCCGTGATCGTCGGTCGGCCTAACGTGGGCAAATCTAGCCTGCTCAATTCTCTTCTCAAGGAAGAGCGAGCCATCGTTACGGCCATTCCTGGAACGACCCGGGATGTTATCGAGGAAGTGGTGAATATCGAAGGAATTCCTCTCCGGATCATGGATACAGCCGGACTCCGGCACGCTCGGGATGTGATCGAGGAGATCGGGGTGCGGCGCACACAGGAACGGCTGGCCGAAGCCGATTTGACCATCTGGGTGGTGGATGGATCCGAATCTTTAGGCTCTGAGGATCTGGACATTCTTCCGCGGGTGCGCCCGAAGAAAACCGTAATCGCCCTCAACAAGAACGACCTTCCCCGGCGCTTATCTGCTGAAGAATTGCAGGCCCAAATTCCCGAAGCTCCACTCATCTCCATTTCCGCTCTGCACGGCTCGGGAATCGAGCGCCTCAAAAAGGCGATCCGTGCTGTTGTCCTGAACGGGAAGATGGAATCATCGTCGGAAATTATTCTGTCCAACATCCGCCACAAGCGAGCCATCGAGGTCGCCCGCGAGGCCCTTTCCCAGGCTTTGGATGGGCTGAAAGCAAACCTTTCCTGGGAGTTCATCACCCTGGACTTGCAGCGGACATTGGAAGCCCTCGGGGAGATCGTAGGCGAAACAACCTCCGAAGAGGTCTTGGACCGGATCTTCTCCCAGTTCTGTATCGGCAAATGAACGAATCTT
Organism: Deltaproteobacteria bacterium; assembly: GCA_016234425.1. Taxonomy (GTDB): domain Bacteria; phylum Desulfobacterota; class SM23-61; order SM23-61; family SM23-61; genus JACRCA01. Next base: position 4,177 of record JACRCA010000248.1, read on the forward strand.
CCCTTAGAATCGATAAGGAAGGACGATGGTTTTTCGACAATGAGGAGATCACCCACCGCAAGACCTATCTTCTTTTTTCCCGGAACCTGACCCGCGATGAATCTGGCCGGTTTATTTTGCGCATTGGCCAAGAGGAATGCTTCGTGGAGGTGGAGGATGCCCCCTTCGTGGTCAAAACCCTCCAGTTCATCCCCGCCGATGGCGGGGGATTAAAATCTATATGGCTTATCCTGAATGATGAGACCCGCGAGCTGCTGGCTCCGGAGACCCTGCGAATCGGTTCCAAAAACGTTCTCTATTGCCGGGTTCGCGGG
>JACRCA010000250.1 GCA_016234425.1 Deltaproteobacteria bacterium
GAAGGAGTGACTCTGTTAGACCCCCGGACGACCTACATCGACCGCGAGGTAAAAATAGGAAAGGATACGGTGATCTACCCGAACTGCTATCTCTTGGGAAAAACCTCTTTGGGGGAAGGTTGCGTGGTCGAGCCCGGGTGCAAGATCACGGATTCCCGGGTAGGGAATTTTGTAACCATCAAGTCCTCTTCGGTGATCTCCGAGAGTGTGATTGAAGATCGGGTTAATGTAGGACCCCTTGCCCACCTTCGTCCCCAGACGGTCCTTCGTGAAGGGTCGAGAATCGGAAACTTCGTGGAAGTGAAAAAGTCCGTAATCGGCAAGGGTACCAAGGCCAATCATCTGAGCTACATCGGAGACGCCACCCTGGGCGAGAGAGTCAACGTTGGTGCAGGCATGATCACCTGCAACTATGATGGCCGTAAGAAAAACCCGACAATTATCGAGGATGAGGTATTTGTGGGCAGCAATACAGCCTTAGTGGCCCCGATCAAGATCGGCCGGGGTGCCATCATCGGAGCTGGCTCGACGATTACTAAAGAAGTGCCCTCGGATAATTTGGCTGTGAGCAGGGCAAAGCAGGTCCATTACAAGAAACGGGGCCAGAGGAAGGAATAAGCATTTATGTGCGGCATCATCGGATATTTTGGCCCTCGCGAGACCAAAGAGGTCCTGCTGGAAGGGCTGCGCCGGCTGGAATACCGGGGATATGATTCTGCTGGCGTTGCGCTCTTCCATGAAGGAAAAGTGATGATCCGGCGCTCTTTAGGAAAGCTTAGGGAATTGGAACGCAAGACAGCAGGGGAGCACTTCAACGGGCATATCGGAATTGGCCACACCCGCTGGGCTACCCATGGAAAGCCCTCTGAAGCCAATGCCCATCCTCACAAAGCCGGGGGAGTGGTTGTGGTGCACAACGGCATCATCGAAAACTACCTTCCCCTCAAAACTGCCCTTTCTCGCGAGGGCCACACCTTCAAGTCTGAGACAGATACGGAAGTTCTCTCCCATTTGATCCAAAGCCATCTTTTTAAAGGCGCGATCTTGGAAGAGGCTGTGCGCCAGGCCTTGCTCCAGGTTCAAGGATCTTATGCCATCGCCGTGCTGTATGAAGGCGAAAAGGATAAGTTGATCGCGGCCCGCAAAGAAAGCCCCCTGATCTTAGGCCTGGGAGAAAGGGAGTTTTTTGTGGCCTCGGACATTCCGGCGATCCTTCCTTACACCCGGAAGATGATTTTTCTGGAAGACGGGGAGATGGCCGTGATCCAGGAAAAAGCATTTAAAATCAGTACCATCTGGGGAGAGGAGCGGCGTCGGCCGTCCAAGGAAATTCAATGGGACCCGGTGACGGCTGAAAAAGGTGGATTTAAGCATTTCATGCTCAAAGAGATTTATGATCAGCCGCGAGCTATTGTTGATACCATTCGAGGCCGGGTTTCCCTGGAAGAAGGCAAAGTCCTGCTGGGGCAGGAAGTTTTAAGCGCCAAGGCACTGAAAGAAACTCGTCGGGTATGCCTCATTGCTTGCGGGACTTCTTACCATGCTGCCCTGGTCGGGAAGTTCATGGTTGAAGAATTGGCCAGGATTCCCGTAGAAGTTGACCTGGGGTCTGAGTTTCGCTATCGCGACCCCATCATAGGGCCCCAGGACCTTTTCGTGGCCATCTCTCAATCCGGCGAGACGGCAGATACTCTGGCGGCCTTTCGGGAAGGGAAACGGAAGGGAGCCTATACCTTGGCTATCTGCAACGTGGTGGACAGCAGCCTGGCCCGAGAATCTGATGGCGTACTCTATACTCATGCCGGCCCGGAGATTGGCGTGGCCTCGACTAAAGCTTTCACTACCCAACTCGTGGGCCTCTTTCTGCTGGCCATGAGCTTGGCCAGGACCAGGGAGACGATAGGTCAAGAGCAGGCCAAGAAACTGCTGGAAAACTTGCTGAAAGTTCCCCACCAGGTCCAAGAAATATTAGACCTCAATCCCCAAATAGAAACACTTTCAAAACGATACATGAATGCCCGCGACTTTCTTTATTTGGGCCGGGGAGTCAATTTCCCGATTGCTTTGGAGGGAGCGCTGAAGTTGAAAGAAATTTCCTACGTCCATGCCGAGGGTTATCCGGCTGGCGAGATGAAGCATGGCCCCATTGCCCTGATCGATGAAGAGATGCCCGTGGTGGTCTTAGCCCCCAAAGACAAAACCTATGAGAAGATCCTGAGCAATATCGAAGAAGTTCGAGCGCGGGAGGGGAAAATCATTGCTCTGGCCAACCCAGCGAACAAAGAAATCGCCTCCAAAGCCAAAGACGTCCTCTTTATTCCCGAGACTCACCCTCTGCTCACCCCCATCCTTCTAACTGTTCCCCTGCAGCTTCTGGCTTACAACATTGCCGTTCTCAAAGGAACTGACGTGGATCAGCCGAGAAACTTAGCCAAGAGTGTGACTGTGGAATAAGACGATATATGAGCGGAAAGGGATAAAGATTTCCCGGTGAAAAGGAGCCTTAGCTCACTCCGAAGGGATGCCCAGAAGATTTTCCTTCAGGCAGTTTCCGCCGCCGACCCGAGGAAAATTCTTTTCGCGCACGTTTCTTTGCGCAATAACGTCCTGCACGTTGACAAGAAGATCTATCCCCTTTCTCATTTTGAACGGATTTTTGTGGCCGGGACGGGGAAAGCTTCTGCGGCCATGGCTGCCAACCTGGAAAGGATTTTGGGTTCGCGGATCACAGCGGGTTCAGTGAACGTGAAATATGGTCATGGCCAGAAGCTCCGGTACATCCATGTTCAGGAAGCTGGACACCCCCTTCCAGATGAGAATGGATGGAAAGGAGCCCAGGAGATTGTAAGGCTTCTGAGTAATCTTACAGAACGCGACCTGGTTATTTTTCTGATTTCGGGCGGAGGCTCAGCATTGCTTCCCTTCCCCCTCTCTGGAATTACCCTGGAGGAGAAGCAAAAGGTCACGGACTTACTTTTGGGTTGCGGGGCCCCGATCCAGGAGATTAATACCCTGAGGAAACACCTTTCCACTCTCAAGGGGGGAGGGCTGGCCAGAATAGCCTATCCAGCAACCCTGATCGCCTTGATCCTCTCGGATGTAATCGGGGATCCTCTGGATGCCATCGCTTCCGGGCCAACAGTCCCAGACCCCACCACCTTCGAAGATTGTGCCAGAATTCTGGATCGTTATGAGCTTTGGGAAAAGGTGCCTCCTTCCGTAGCCCGGCACATTCGGGAGGGGTTAGAGGGAAAAAGAGAAGAGACCTTAAAAGAAGGGAACCCAGCTTTCGAAAAAGTCTACAACCTCATCGTGGGGAATAACTTTTTAGCCATGAAAGCGGCGAAGGAAAAAGCCAAAGCCCTGTGCTACCGCACGCTAATCCTCTCCTCCCTGGTGGAAGGGGAAGCCCGAGAGGTAGCCAAGGTACATGTGGCCATTGCCAGAGAGGTGCTCCTTTCTGGAAACCCCATTCCTCCACCGGCTTGTATTCTATCCGGGGGAGAGACGACCGTGACCCTGAAGGGGAAAGGGAAAGGGGGACGGAACCAGGAATTTGCCCTGGCCGCAGCATTGGAAATTGCCGGCCGGGAAGAGATCGTCGCTCTGAGCGCAGGTACTGATGGCACAGACGGGCCAACGGATGCAGCCGGGGCTTTCGCAGATAGCCAGACCATCCATAGAGCAAAGGCGATGGGCTTAGATCCCTGGATTTACCTGAAAGAGAATGATTCCTACTCCTTCTTCGAAAAGCTGGGGGACCTCCTGGTCACCGGGCCTACTGGCACGAACGTCATGGACCTGCGCATCATGCTGGTGCGAAAAGCGAAGACTGGCCGTGGCTCAGCGCCACATACTCTGCGCTCGCGGCGGTGAATGCAGAGAAAAATAGTCAAAGCAAAATGGATGTAAAGGTTGGATGTTGTGGATTTCCTAAAGCCAGGAGCGAGTATTATGCACACTTCCAGGTGGTGGAAGTTCAACAGACATTCTACCAACCGCCAACCTGCCGCACGGCAGAGCGTTGGCGCTCTGAGGCACCTTCCGACTTTGAGTTCACCTTGAAGGCCTGGCAACTAATTACCCATGAATCAAGAAGCCCGACCTACCGGAGGTTGAAACTCCCTTGGCCCCAGAAGCAACTCAACAATTGTGGATCTTTCCAGCCCACGGAAGAGGTCCATTGGGCCTGGGAACAGACTCGGGAAGTGGCCATGGCCTTGAAGGCCAAGATAATAGTTTTCCAAACTCCGGCAAGCTTTCAGCCTACCCCTGAAAATAAAGAGAATTTAAGAAAGTTTTTCAGGGCAGTAGACCGAACAGGGTTCCTTTTTATTTGGGAGCCCCGGGGACTCTGGAGGAATGAGGAAGTTCATGAACGTTGCCGGGAGTTGAATTTGACCCATGGCGTCGATCCGTTCAAGACCGATCCATTATTCGGGCAGGTCCAGTATTTCCGTATCCATGGGATCACCGGGTATGGGTATCGCTTCAGCGAGAAGGATCTGCGCGCCCTGAAAGAGAAGTGCCTGAGAAAAAGCTACTGTTTATTCAACAACGTGAGCATGTGGATGGATGCACTGGCTTTTCAGAGATTGATCGGCGAAAAAGCAAAGCCCCCTAAAATTATACCTGATCGATCTGAATCAAAAGGAGGGTAATGTTGTCCTTTCCTCCGCGGATGTTGGCCAGATGGATCAAGTCGTCGCAGGCCCGATTTAAATTTCCTGACTCCCTGTTGACCGCCCCCAACATTTCCTCATCCTTAACCATATCCGAAAGCCCATCCGAGCAAAGAATCAGGCAGTCTCCCGGCTGGGTATCAATTTCCTTAATTTCTATATCCACGGTGGGCTGCAGGCCCAAGGCCCGCGTGACAATATTTTTATGGGGGGAAGAGGATAAAGCCTCCTTGGCAATCAATCCCTGTTTATACTCCTCCCAGACCAGGGAGTGGTCCTCGGTCACTTGCTCAATAAACTGACCCCGGATACGGTAAAGGCGGCTGTCCCCGACGTGGGCCACGGTGGAAGACGAGTTGGCCAAGTATATCGCCACCAGGGTGGTGCCCATTCCCTTGTATTCTTTCTTCTCCTGGGAAGATTTGTAAATTCTGTGGTTCGCCAGGCGGAAGCCGTTGATCAAGACGTTGGCCGGCGAGGAAAGAATGGCCGTATGATCTTCCGCAAGGGGAGATTTTTTTTCTTGGCTCGCTCGGGCGATAGATTCCCGGAGCGAATCTATGGCCATACGGCTAGCCACCTCGCCAGAAGCATGGCCTCCCATACCATCGGCAACAGCGAAGATCCCCAGGGCGGGATCGGCGATGAAAGCATCCTCATTATTCTTGCGCACCTGTCCGACGTCCGAGGCAGCGGCATACCGAATTTTCATAGGCTCCTCATCCGTTTGCCAATTTAATGCCTGGGGATCATCCGCGGGAATCGGGAAATGATTGGGTGAAGACAAAGGTGCAGTTTCCGATTTCGACCTCATCCTTGTTCTTGAGAATGTGATCTCCTTTGATTTCCACTCCATTTACCTTCGTGCTGGAAAAGAATCCGCCCAGGGGGGAGATGTAGAAGCGGTCCCCATGTCGGCTGATCTTAGCGTGGGGGGAAGAGACGAACCATCCTGCGACAGGAATATCATCATGAGGGCCCTTACCGACGGTGGTCACATCTTTGGTAACTTTGAACTCTTTTCCTCGGAAGGGCCCTTTGATGACCGAGAGAATGGGCCAATGGAAAACCTTCTGCTCAGGGATGGCCTGCGGTTCGGGACTGGGCTTGCGCCGGGCAGCATCGAAGATCATCGTGCCTTCGATATCTTCTGGAGGAAGACCCTTGGGAGCGGGTTTAGTGGCCGGAGCTAAACCCTTGACCAGAATCTCGAATTTAGCCAGGCCGATAACATCGCCATCACGAAGTTCATGGTCGTTAGCATCGATCTGTACGCCATTGAGGAAGGTGCCGTTGGAGCTGTGTAAGTCCCGCAGGACATAGCCCGAACCCTCTTGGCGCTCAATTTGGGCATGCTTGCGAGAGATGGCAATATTATCGATGACGATGTCATTTTCTTTAGATCGGCCAATGTTGATCATCCCTTTTTCCAGGTTAAACTCCTCAATCTGGGTGTCTTTTAGCTTCAGGATTAATTTGATCATGGCACTCTCCTTTCGCCTATTTCCCTCCAAAATAATAATATAGCAAACCTAAGCCACCCGCGGTGGCCGCGCCTATACCTCCCCAGAACAGCAATTTTCTCTCGTGATGATTCAGCGGAGAAAGGTCGTCGTCAACGACTACGTAATCGACTTGCTTTCCCTCCACGAAGGAAATGAGGCGAACGGGGTCTGTATAGACCCATTCATAGACGCGTTCGCGCAAAGGATTGAGCTCCCGGTAGAAACGGACATACTGGGGAGAACCCATCTTTTCGAAGACCGAAGCCTCATCCGGAGAAAGCCTGGAGGGGTCGATTTTGACTACTTTCCATCTTTCGGAGACCTCAGTTCTGGCGCTTTTTTGCAGGTAAGGAGGCTTATAGCTGCAGCCCAAAGAGGCCATCAGCATGGCGGCAGCAATGGAGTAGGCCACAGAAGATTTGAGTTTCAGAAAAGACGTCATCTCCCTCGAATAGAGAGTAATAACGATTTGGGCCTTTGGAGAAAAATCTCTATTTGGGTCTATGAATAGCATCTTAAGGGGTAAATTGTAAAGAAAAATTCTCCCGCAAGAAATTCTCCATTTCTAAATTTCCCCCGGAAGGAGTAGCGGGGGTTTCGTCAACCAGCGTTGCCCGAGAGATCACTCCCAGACGATGCAAGGCGAATTTGAGGCTTTTTGCCGGGTTCATCTGTAAGATCTGGTTGAGTTCCCTAAGCTTTTGGCTTTGTTTTAAAAGGAGAAGGTTTCGCACCGGATCCTCTGGCAAGCTTAGGGAAGCCCTGACAGTCTCGCCCCATTCTGCCGGCAGAAGATTGGCGCCCCAGGAAACGACCCCCGAGGAACTTGGCTGGTTGAGAAAGCTCTTTTCATCTCCGTCGTAGAAGCGAAAATCTCTTCGCGCCCGCACGGCTCTTTGGTAATGAATCGTTCGCTTCAAGTCACCAGCATGAATCAGGCCAACAATCTGTTCGTTTTCTGAAAGACGTTTCAATATGGCGGTGCGGATATTGTTGCGCTTCAGGGAGCGGTTCAATTTGGAGATGAGGCGGGGATGGTTATGAAGCAAAATGGGAAAGGAAGTGATTTTTCTCCATTCCTGATAGAGCTGCGGTAACTTGCGATTGCTGTGGTGCCAGAGGGGGATATCCACCCAGAAGAGGGGTTTCTTGCCCGCCCAACCAGAGTAAGTCTTGTCCACGGCTTCGATGTTGCTCAAGGTTTCTTCTGTAGAGCTGGCCGTGGGGCAGAGAAGCAGGGGTTTTTCTCCAGAGATAGTTTCTCCAGAGCCCTGAAGAAGTTCCAGGCGCATTCGGTTAGGAAGGGAGAGCCCTTCCCCGACGAGACCTTCCCCGATGAGCAGGCCATCGCAAAAAGGCAGAGCGCGCTCGGTCAGTCGCCTAAGCGAAGGCCAATCGATCCTTCCCTCTTCATCGAGGGGGGTTACCAGAGCAAGGATCAATCCCCTTGGCGGATATCCCATCACCTCTAAAAAACCCGCAGGTCCCCCCGGCTCAGGATATCCTGGAGGGTGACCACACCTTTCATTCGCTTTTCTTTGTCCATGACTGGAAGGGCCACTAAGTTGTGCTGCACAATTGCTCGCAATGCTTCTACCGCAGATGCGCTTTCATCGATGGTCAATGGGTTGGCCCTCATCAACCCTTCGATCAGGCGGGCGGGGAATTCGGGCGACCCGATGTCTCCCTGGCGCAGATCCCGGTCGGTGATGATTCCGGCAAGGCTTCCATCTGGATGGATGACCAAGGCGAAGTCCGTGGCCTGCCGTTTGATCACCTGGAGAAATTCCAGAACGGTTGTTTCTTTGGAAACATTCGGGAATTCTGACGCCGGGCGCATGAGGTCCTTTACCCGAAGGTTAAGACGCTCTCCCAGGCTTCCCCCTGGATGGAGCAGCGCAAAATCTTTCTCCCCGAATTTTCTCTGCCGCATCAAAGAAACGGCGATCGCGTCGCCGATAACCAGGGTGGCCGTAGTGCTGGAAGTAGGGGCCAAACCTAAGGGGCAGGCCTCTCGCTCCACCCCCACGTCGATGACAATCTCGCTATTCTGAGCCAGGGTAGAGTTCAGGTAGCCGGTTAAGCCAATGATTTTAACCCCCATCTTTTTCAGGCTGGGAAGCAAGTTGATGATCTCAGTAGTCTCGCCGCTGTTGGAGATAGCCATGACCACGTCCTGAGCCGTGACCATGCCCAAGTCTCCGTGGAGGCCTTCCACGGGATGGAGGAAAACCGCCGGGGTGCCGGTGCTGGTTAGGGTGGCCACAATCTTCCGGCCAACCAATCCTGACTTGCCAATGCCAGTGACTATTACCCGTCCCTTGCAGGCCAAAAGTGTCTCTACCGCCCGGACAAAATTTTCATCCAGGCGGTCGAGTAAACCTTGGATGGCCTCGGCTTCAATCTGGATGACTTCTCGAGCTTGACGAAGAATCTCTTTCAAGGGAAAATCCCCATTAAAAAGGGGTCAAGGGTTCAAGGACTCGAACACTTCTATAATAATACCGCAGGCAAATTTCTCTGTCTATTTTAAAAATGGCCAGTTTAGCCAAGAAGGTCGTTTCCCTCGGGCGAAAACCTTCCCGTGTACTGGTAAATCAAAAGGAATTGACTGGTAGAGAATTTCCTGAGTATATTAAATATGTAAATCTGGCCATTCTCAAGACGGAATTGGCCGATGGGCCTGAGGAGTGAGAGGATGGGGGAGAAGATGGATCGTTGGCGAAGATTTCTTCACGATATCTTCGCGGGGATGACCTATTTTGAGATCGAGCAAACCGCCCGACATGAGAAGCTTTCCCGGCAAGATCTTTTTCTGTTGGTCACTTTTGGAAACTTGCTCGGGGTTCCCATCCTGCCCCTTTACTATTCTTTACGAGTTTTGCCCCTCATCCTTCCCGCCATCGATTCATGGAAAAAGAGAATGCTGAAAGAACGGGACTTAACCGAGATTAAATCGCTTTGATGCCTGAATTGTCGGAAAATCATGGGGAATTTGCCGGAAGGCTGATTATGCTGATCATCTCCATTTAGAAAACGCCGGGGTCCGGGAGCTATACAAGGCCAACTAAATTTTTGCGCATATTTGCAACCGCCTCATATGGTCTGTCATTCCGGGCTTGACCAGCCTGCCCCGTACTTGATACGGGGGAATCCAGGGTTTCCCGTGAAAACGGGAACCCAGTTCATTTGTTAGTTCCCCGCTTTCGCGGGGACAGAGTCTGGATTCCCGCTTTCGCGGGAATGACGATTTATGCGAATTTATATGGGTCGCTCTGGATAAAGAGCAATCCTTCATAGAAAGGAGGTTGTTATGGGCTTAAAGACTCGTAAGGATTACATGGCTTATCTTAAAAAGCTGCGCCCTAATGTCTCTAAATTTGGCGAAAGAATTGAAGATGTGACCACGCATCCGGCTACCCGTCGGGTCGTGGAGAGCCATGCCCGGGCATACGATGCCGCCCATGACCCTGAGCTCTCTCCACTCTTTACAACTACATCAGTCCTGACCGGAGAGACAATCCATCGGCCTAACTCTCTGATGCCATCTATGGAGGATGTCATCTTCAACTCCAAGTTCAAACGGCAGATGTTCCGGCTCACCGGGACATGCACCGGTGCTCTCTGCGCGGGCTGGAATGCCATGAATACCATGTGGGCTGTGACCCATGAAGTCGATAAAGCCATGGGGACGGGATATCATGAGCGCCTTAAAAAATGGGTGTTGCAGGCTGAAGCTGAAGGTTGGACTGTAGCCGGAGCTTTAACTGATGCTAAGGGGAACCGCAGTCTGAAGGCCTTCCAGCAACCCGACTTGGATTCCAACCTCAGAATTGTAGAGGTGAGCGAAAATGGCCTCGTCCTGCGGGGCGCGAAATTGATGATCTGCGGCGTGGCTGCCAGCAATGAAATTTTCCTCCTCCCAGGCACTACCTACGGGGAAGCAGAAAAAGAATTTGCTTTGGCCTGCGCCATTCCCCGGGATACGGAAGGCTTGATCATTGTGGAGACAAGGCGTCCCAGCGATACCCGGGAACAAGAAGAGGGGTTTGATATTCCCACGGAAACTGGGATTACTCAGGCCTATTTGATTTTCGAGGACGTCTGCGTGCCCCAAGAAAGGGTCTTCTTGTGCAAAGAATTCGCTTATACCGGCAAGATCATCCAATACTTCACGGCCATCTACCGGGCCTGCATCGGAGCCTGCGTGGCCGGCCAGGGAGATCTTATGATCGGAGCGGGAATCCTCATGGCCCGGGCCAATGGCCTTTCTGCCCGCACCTTCTCCTCCAAGTTCGTGGAGATGGCCGTCAACAATGAGACCACCTTTTCCATGGGTGTCGGGGCCATTGCCCTAGGAAGCCGCCACCCATCGGGAATCTGGATTCCCGATTCTCTGACTGCTCATGCCAACAAAGTTCACGTGGCCACACTGCCATACGAGACCAAACGGCTCTGCCAGGAGATTGGTGGGGGGATTGTGGAAACCGGATGCTTTCCTTCATACAGAGATTTCATGGATGCCCGCTACGGGAAATTGATTCAGAAATACATCCAGGCGGGATCATGTAGCCCGGAAGCCCGTGCGCGAGCTGCCCGGCTGAGTGAATGGCTTACCCTCGGGGCTGGTGTTCCCGGATGCATGCATGGAGGCGGCTCTCCGGATGGTGCCAGGTTAGTGGTCAGATCCCTTACCCCCATGGAGAAATATGCGGATATGGCCAGAAAATTGGCCGGGATCACGGAAGAAATTCCTGAACCGGGTAAATAGGAAAATTTTGGACGCAGATATTTTTAGATTTTCTATATATGAAATATCTTTCCGCGCTGATCTGCAGAAATCGGCGTTCCATTAATTTGGGGGAAGATCAAATGGCCATGATGACTGTGGAGCAATACCAGGCTTCCATTCAAAAGATGAAA
>JACRCA010000264.1 GCA_016234425.1 Deltaproteobacteria bacterium
GAGGCGGCGGGTTTCGTCGTCCATGACCTCGGCAAAGACGTGCCTCTGGAAAAGTTTGCCGAGGAGCAAATGCGCACCGATTCGGAGATCGTTGCCCTATCAGCCATGATGACCACCACCATGATGGGAATGAAGAAAATCATCGAGCAAATCAAGGCCAAAAACCCCGATGTTGCCATCATGGTGGGGGGTGCCCCCATCACCAGTAGGGTAGCGGAGATCTTCGGGGCAGATGGTTACGCAGAGAGCGCAGGCAACGCCGTCCAGGAAGCCATCAAAATGATCTCGCGCCTGAGGGAACTGCATCAGAAGCGCGCGACCCAAAAGCAGGACTCGCCCTCAGAGGCTTCGTTACATGAATGATAGGAATGTAGCCGTGATCTTCCAACCTTCCGGGCGCCGGGGGCGGGTCGAGGTGGGAAAGACCATCCTCCACGCCTCTCGGGAGCTGGGTGTGGCCATCGAATCGATCTGCGGGGAAAAACATACCTGTGGCAAGTGTAAGGTACGCATAGAAGAGGGGTTCTTCGAGCGGGAATCTTTGATTTCCCGCAGGGAGCACCTTTCTCCTTTTGCTCCAGAAGAGAGCAAGTTCATCGCTGAGAGGGAGCGCTTATCCGGTTATCGCTTGGCTTGCATAGCCGAGCTCCGCGGAGATGTGCTGATCTACGTACCCGAGGAGAGCCGCGGAGGTAAACAGGTCATCCGCAAGGCGGCCCGGGAGCTCCCGATTGACCTGAATCCCGGGGTCATAGGCTATTATGTCGAGCTGCCTCGTCCGAGTTTGGGGGATCCTCTCGGTGATTTCGAACGGTTGCATCAGGCTTTAAAAAAGGCCTACGGGCTGAAAGACCTTTCCATCGACTACCTGGCCCTGCGGGGAATATCCGTGAAGTTACGGGCCGCAGGCTGGAAAGTAACGGTCTTAGTCTGGATGGATCGGGAAATCCTCGACGTCCGTCCCGGGAGGGTGGAGAATTTCTATGGATTGGCGGTAGACATCGGCACTACGACCGTGGCGGCGTATCTTTGCAATTTGGCCAGCGGGCAGGTTGTGATTACGGACTCGATGATGAACCCCCAAGTGACCTATGGGGAAGATGTAATGTCGCGCATTACCTATGCCATGATGAACCCTGCGGATGGCCTAAAGCGAATGAAAGAGGCCATTACGCAGGGATTGAATACGCTGGCTGGGTCTACCGCGAATGCGGCCGGAATCATGCCAGAAGATATCCTGGAAATGACTGTCGTGGGAAACACGGCCATGCACCATATTTTTTTAGGGATTGACCCGCAGCACCTGGGCCTAGCCCCTTTTCCTCCATCAATCCATCGCTCTTTGGACATCAAGGCCCGCGACTTGGGTATTCAGATTCACCCGGCAGCCAACGTTCATGTCTTGCCCATCGAGGCTGGATTTGTCGGCGCGGATAACGTTGCGGTCCTAATCGCAGAGGAGCCTTACCGCAAAGATGAAATGGCTCTGATTATCGACATCGGCACGAATGGAGAGCTTGTCCTGGGGAATAAGCAAAGGCTGGTTTCTTCCTCCTGTGCCACGGGGCCGGCCCTGGAAGGGGCGCACATCAAATTTGGGATGCGGGCTGCGCCAGGAGCCATCGAGCGGGTGCGCATCGATCCCGGGACGCTCCAGGTTAGATACAAGGCCATCGGCCAGGAATTATGGAGCGACGAATGCGCTCCCGGTGAAATTCAGGCGCGGGGCATCTGTGGGTCTGGGATCATCGAGGCGGTGGCCGAAATGTTCCAGGCTGGGATCGTGGAACGGAGTGGCCGAATCAACGGCAGTATCCCCAATTCGCGCCTGCGCAAGGGAGAGAAAAGTTACGAGTTCGTCATCGCTAAGGCTGAGGAGACATCGATCGGCCAGGACATCACAGTCTCTACCTCAGATATTCGGGCTGTGCAACTGGCCAAGGGAGCGCTTTACGCTGGAGCCAAGATTTTGATGAAAGTTTTGGGGGTGGAGCGGCTGGAAAAAGTCATTCTGGCAGGCGCTTTTGGAAGCTATATTGATAGCGAACGAGCCATGATCTTGGGGATGTTCCCAGATTGCGACCTGCAAAATGTTTGTCCGGTGGGAAATGCGGCGGGGGATGGTGCGCGGGTGGCCCTCCTGAACCGGGAAAAAAGAAAAGAAGCCGACCGGGTGGCCAGACAAGTGGAATACATTGAGCTTACTGTCTATCCGGAATTCGAGCGCGAATTTACCCTGGCTATGCATATCCCCCATATGAAGGATGCCTTTCCTCATTTAAAAGGCATCCTAAAAAACGGCCCCTTTGAAAAGGGAACGGATCGTTAGGGAAGTTCGGCGAAGGTAGGGGCCCTAGGGTGAAAACCCAGAAGAAACAACTTCCCACCGGGGATTACGACCGCGTTGTCCGTACTACTTGTCCCTCCTGCGGCGCAGGGTGCGGTCTAAAAGTCTTTTTGAAAGATGGTAAGGCCATCGAAATCTATGGAGATGAGGAGAATCAGTTAAATAAAGGGTCCATCTGTCCTCGGGGACTTTCGGCCCTCTTTCATCTCTATCATAATGAGAGGTTGCGAAGGCCACTTCTGCGAAATAAGCTCTCTGAGGAATTCCGACCAGTCACCTGGGCCGAGGCCCTTGATCATGTAACCGAAAAATTGAGAGTTATCGGAGAAACCTACTCCCTTGAGTCGGTCTATCTCCATCTTACCCCACATTGTGGCTTCGGGAACGTATTGCTGGGAAGAAGATTTGGCGAGCTTTTCGGAACACCCAATGTGGATGAAGATCTCTCTCCCGAATCTTCCCCTGCAGGGGTGGTGCTGCGGCATATGCTGGGAATCCGAGCAAATGGCTGCGCCATGTCCTCCCGGTATGAATGGTCTTCCAGCCAGGCCATGCTTCTTGTGGGGGTAGACCCAGCCTCTACTGATCCCGTTGCTTTTGGCCCCATTCTGGACGCCAAAGACCGAGGGACTAAAATCATCGTGCTCGACTCCCGAAACTCCTTTTCCATGGGCAAGGCGGACATTTCCCTTAAATCCCGTGTGGGAACAGAGCAGGCTGTGTTGCTCTCGCTGGCCCATGTAATCCTGGAAGAAAAACTTTACAACGATGAATTTATAAAACACTGGGTAGAAGGCCTTGAGGAGTTTGCAGCCCTTTGCCGAGAATATCCGCCCGCAGAAGCCGAAAGAATCAGCGGGGTCAAGAGAGAAGAGATCATGCGAGCGGCGAGGACTTTTGCCGATGGTTTCCCTTCCATGGTGATTGGGCATTCCCGGGTGAGCAGCCGCTTCTCCGGGGGAGGTTTGGTGTATTGCATGGTTTCGCTGGCGGGGATTACCGGCTCCATTGGATGTTCGGGTGGAGGGATAACCCTTCTCCACAACTTCCCTCCACTGGGGGCTGGAGGGGAAGATGAAAAGAAACCTTCTTTTAAGAAACCCGGGCTTGTTCATGTGGGTTCGGGCTCGGCTATATGGAGGGCCATTGCGGAAGGAAAGCCCTATCAAATCCGCGGAATCATCTGGGATACGAATGCCCTTGAGTACGCCCCCCAGGGCGCCCGAATTCAAGAATCCCTGAAAAAGGTTGATCTCATCGTGCACTTGGGCCAGTACCCCAATCTTACGTATCATCACTCCCACGTAGTCTTTCCTATAACCTCCTTCTTAGAGACCGAAGGGTTGGTTTTTGCGAGTGTGGGACGGGAAATTCAGTGGGCCAATCGCGCTGTAGAGCCTCGGGGGGAGTGTCGGCCCGCGGACGACTTCTGGGGA
The DNA here is from genome assembly GCA_016234425.1 of Deltaproteobacteria bacterium. Taxonomy (GTDB): domain Bacteria; phylum Desulfobacterota; class SM23-61; order SM23-61; family SM23-61; genus JACRCA01. The sequence goes on from JACRCA010000264.1 coordinate 3,784, forward strand.
GGTTTACTGCAAAGGTTCGGCTTCACTTCATCCTTCTCTTTTATTGACGGCCAAGGGCGGGTAAACATCCGAGATATTACCCGATACTTCTTGGCCTTAAATCCTCTGACCTCAGGAATCACCCCAGAGCTACTCGACCCCGAGACCAACCCACCGGGTGGAATTCAATGGCCAGTAGCAGATGGAGGTGAGGTTGACTTTCCCTCTCAGCGGGCAGCGGTTAGGGGGGAGGTGAGGCTTTTTCGGCCAGGGAGCTTTTTCCCGGGAAGCAGGAAGCGCTTTCCCACTCCGTCGGGCAAGGTGAAGATTTCGCCGCGGGAGATTACTGCAGAAAAAGGGTTTCAAGCCTTTGCTCGCTATCAGGATCTCCCTGGAATAGGTTCGCGGACAGAAGGTCTGGTGAAGGGAGACCGCTTTATCCTGATTACAGGGGAGCTGGTGGATTACCTTCCTGCCTCGGGCTTTTTAGCCCTCCCTCAAAAACCGGAAAAATGCCTTTTCATTCAGATCCATCCCAGAAGGGCCAAGGAACTGAATATTCACCAGGGAGAAATGATTGTCGTGGAAAATGAAAGGGGGAAAATCAAGGGCCCGGCGTGGATTACGGAGCGGGTGGATGAAGAGACGCTTTTTTGCCCCATGGGAGTAAAGGCATTCGATCCGTTAAATCGTTTTGAGAGCCCCTCCGGATTGATGGATTTTGTGCCGGAAGACGATCATTGCGGCCGTCGGTACCTGGAAGCTGCGCGAGTGAAAGTGCGCAAGGTTCTGTAAGGGCCTAAGGAAGAAGACCATGGTA
>JACRCA010000256.1 GCA_016234425.1 Deltaproteobacteria bacterium
ATCGTTACCCTGTGGCTGACCAATTATTTTACCCACCCGGATAAGGGTCCGGCTACGGAGACTTCCTCATCAGCCAAGACTGGTCCGGCTACTTTAATCCTGACGGGAATGGGGGCGGGCCTGGAAAGCACGGTGTGGGCCATCGTAGCCATCAGCGGCACAATCCTCATTTCTTATCTCATCTTTTACCAGACCCCGGCCTTGGCCTCTTACGCCATTGCTCTGGCTGGTCTGGGGTTGCTAACCACCACGGGGTTCATATTGGCCATGGACACTTTCGGGCCCATTACGGACAATGCCATGGGAATTTTTGAAATGTCCGGGACCAAAGAGGTGACCTCGGGAGAGATTGGGAAAAATGTCGCTTGGCTGGATGCTATTGGCAACACCACCAAGGCTTTGACCAAAGGCCTGGCCATTGCTACGGCGGTCATCGCGGCCACATCGCTCTTCAAATCCTTCATTGACGAATCCAAGATGATCGATGTGGGAATCCAGGTCAATTTGCCGCAGATCTTTGTCGGCCTTTTAATCGGAGGAGCTGTGCCCTTCCTTTTTTCTTCTTTCGCCATCAAGGCAGTCGGGCGGGCGGCCTACCAGGTGGTGGAGGAGGTCAGGAGGCAATTCCGGGAGAAACCTGGAATCATGGACTTCAAAGAAAAGCCGGATTACGGCACCTGCGTAGCCATTGTTACGGCCACAGCCCAGAAAGAACTGCTAGGGCCAGGAATTCTGGCCATTGCCACCCCCACAATGGTAGCATTTGGATTGGGCGTGGGAGCCTTGGGGGGATATCTGGCCGGAGCGATTTTAACCGGCCAGCTTCTGGCAGTGTACATGGCGAACACGGGTGCTATCTGGGACAATGCCAAGAAAAAGATCGAAGATGGATTTTTAGGCGGGAAGGGAACGGAGGCTCACAAGGCAGGAGTCGTGGGGGATACAGTGGGAGATCCGTTGAAAGACACCGCCGGACCAGCACTGAATCCCATGATAAAAATCATGAACTTGGTAGGAATCCTCATCGCTCCTCTGGTAATTGGGAACGTTCCCTTTGGGGTGAGGATCGGTATCGTTATCGTCTGCCTCATCCTGCTGGGAATCGCTGTGGCCTTTAGCAAGCGCGGAGCGATCATCGAGAAAGGTTAAGATATGGTATAATCAGCCCAGTGTCACTGCAATGAATCCCTGGTAGCCCTAAGGGGGACATCATTTTGGGAAAAAAGCTAATTCTTTTATTGTTTGTCCTTTTTCTTATTCTTATCCCCTTTTTTCCATGGTCTGTCAGGGCTCAAGAAATCTCCTCAGAGGAGGAACAAGAATTTGCCGATGCCAAGCTCGCCCTGGAAGCAGCCCGGAAGGCCCAGGCTGAAAGATATGCTCTCGAGCCCTTCAGAAAAACACAGGATCTTCTGGTAAAGGCCAACGATGCGCGGAACCTCAAGGATCCAGTTAGATTCACCCAGGCTTCCCGCTTGGCCCGCGCATACGCGGAGTTAGCCAAGGCGATCGCCGAGCTCAAATCTGAAGAAGAGAAATTGGCGGCGGCCAATGAGGAGCTGAGGAAGACCAAGGCGGAGATCGATCGCCTGAAAAAATCTCAGGAAAGATAGGGGTAAAAAGGGAGGTAATCCATGCCCGAGTTAAGACAGGACCCGGCCACAAAACAATGGGTGATCATCGCCCGCGAGCGGGCCAAAAGGCCCCATGAATTTATGAAACCCAGTGCCCCGGAGCCCCTCCCGCTCTATAAGCCCGAGTGCCCCTTCTGTCCTGGCAACGAGAGCATGACTCCTCCCGAGACCCTGGCTTATCGCAGAGAAGGTCAGGCCAATGGGCCTGGATGGTGGATACGGGCCGTACCGAACAAGTTCCCCGCGCTGGTCCCTGAGGGAAACCTTTCCCGCAGAGAAGAAGAGGGGTTATTCCGGAAGATGGATGGGGTGGGTCACCATGAAGTGATCGTTGAGACCCCTCAGCATAACCAGTGCATCGCCCTTATGGAAGATAAGCAGGTCGAAGAGATCCTTCTGGCCTACCGGGAACGATATTTAACTCTGCGGGAGGATCCCCGCTTCAAGCTGATCCTCCTCTTCAAGAATCATGGCTTGGCCGCGGGAACTTCCCTTGAACACCCCCATTGCCAACTGGTAGCCACGCCCATCGTTCCCCTCAACATCCGCTATCGCTTCGAGAAAGCGGCCAGCCATTTCGATGATGACGGAACCTGTGTTTACTGTGACATCGTCCGGGAAGGCCTGCGGGTGCGTACCCGCTTGATCATGGAGACGAGGCGATTTGCCGTATTTCATCCATTTGCCTCCCGCGCCCCCTTCGAAACCTGGATTCTTCCCAAAGAACATCAAGCCTCATTCGGATCGATCTCCATGGAAGATGCCAAAGAGTTTGCCCGGGTGCTCAAGACTACGCTCTTTAAATTGTACAAGGGGCTGAACAATCCCGATTACAACTACATCATGCATACCGCTCCCATCAAGGATGAGCACGAGGACTATTACCACTGGCACCTCCAGATCTTGCCCCGCCTCGTCACTCCTGCAGGCTTTGAGCTGGGAACCGGGATGTTCATCAACACCGCCCTCCCCGAGGAAACAGCCGCCTTCATCCGCAGCTTGCCAACTTGATTCATCAGGACTCCAGGGATATTATTGTATTATTGAAAGAGGCCTCTGGCCAATAAGGAGATAAAGAAATGAACGGAGAAGGTGTGATTGTTCTTTGTGCTCAATGCGGAACAAAGAATCGAATTCCTAAAGATCGCTTAGAGGAACGGCCAGTCTGCGGCAAATGCCGGGCCTCCCTTTCCCTGGGCAATACGTTTCCCAACCACCCCGTGGAGGTATCTGACCGGAACTTCCGCAGTGAAGTCCTGGACTTCCCTGGTCCGGTCTTGCTGGAGTTTTATGCTCCCTGGTGTGGGCACTGCCAGAGGTTGTCCCCTGTCCTGGAGCAGCTTGCTTCGGAATATGCCAACCGGGTGAAGATTGCCAAATTGAACGTGGATGAGAACTCTCTCACCGCTTCGGAATATGGCATTCGCAGCACTCCGTCGCTTTTCTTTTTCAAAGGCGGTAAAGTTTTAGAACGCGCCCGGGTGCCCTGCCCAAGGGAGAAATCGAGCGGCATCCGCAGTCCATTCTATAGTAAGAAAGATCATCGCTCAGCGAAAAACTTAAATTTAGGAGACGGCAGAAATTTATGGAAGGAGCTAAATCACACATGGAAGTTTGGTACCACATCAGCCTTTTGAATGATGACGATCTTTTCCTGTTCAACGAAGGGAATCATTTTCGGCTGTATGAGAAGTTGGGGGCTCATCCCCTGAAAAGAGAAGACGTGGAGGGGACCTATTTTGCGGTTTGGGCGCCCGACGCGGAACAATTATCTGTAATGGGGGATTTCAACGGCTGGAATAAATCGATGCACCCGCTGCGCTCCAGGGGAAAATCGGGAATCTGGGAGGGCTTCATCCGTGGAGTTCAAAAAGGGGCATCCTACAAGTATCACATCCACTCCCGATATAATGGCTACTGGGTGGACAAAGCCGACCCCTTTTCTTTTTATAATGAAGTACCCCCCGAAACCGGTTCAATTGTATGGGATTTAGACTATCCCTGGGGCGACGGGGAGTGGATGAAAAACAGATTCATCCATAATGCCCGCACGGCGCCCATGGCAATCTATGAGGTGCATCTGGGCTCCTGGATGCGGGTTCCGGAAGAGGGCCATCGTCCATTGATCTACCGGGAGATCGCCCCCAGGCTGGTCGATTATGTGAAAAGCATGGGGTTTACCCACGTCGAGTTTTTGCCGGTCATGGAGCACCCCTTCTATGGCTCCTGGGGTTATCAAAGTACAGGATACTTCAGCCCCACCAGCCGCTTCGGAACGCCTCAGGACTTCATGTATCTCGTAGATTGCCTGCACCAGAATGGCATTGGCGTAATCCTGGACTGGGTGCCTTCGCACTTTCCCAGCGATGAACATGGGCTCCGATATTTCGACGGGACGCATCTCTACGAGCATGGGGATCCGCGGAAGGGGATTCACCCGGATTGGAACAGCTCGATCTTCAATTATGGACGGGACGAGGTAAGGAGTTTTCTTATGAGCAGCGCCCTATTCTGGTTGCAGGTCTACCATGTCGATGGCCTGCGCGTGGATGCAGTGGCCTCGATGCTTTACCTGGATTATTCCAGGAAGGAAGGGGAATGGATCCCCAACCAATATGGAGGAAGGGAAAATTTAGAGGCCATTTCATTTTTGCGCCGTTTCAATGAAGAGGTTTACAGGAACCATCCCGATGTGCAGACGATTGCGGAAGAATCCACCGCCTGGCCGATGGTTTCTCGGCCGCCCTATGTTGGCGGCTTGGGGTTCGGGATGAAATGGGACATGGGCTGGATGCATGACACATTGGAATACATGTCCAGGGACCCCATTTACAGGAAATATCACCACAACCTGTTGACCTTCCGGCTCCTGTATGCGTTCCATGAGAACTTCATTCTCCCCCTTTCTCACGATGAAGTCGTGCACGGAAAAGGGTCACTCCTGGGGAAAATGCCGGGAGATGAATGGCAAAAATTTGCGAACCTCCGGCTCCTTTACGGTTATATGTACGCCCAGCCGGCAAAGAAGCTTCTTTTCATGGGCGGTGAGTTCGGGCAGTGGCGGGAGTGGTATCACGAGGAAAGCCTGGAGTGGCACCTGCTTCAATACGCCCCGCATGCCGGCCTTCAGCGTTGGGTGCAGGATCTGAACCGTCTCTACCGGAATGAGCCCGCTCTCCATGAATTGGACTTTGAACCTGCCGGTTTCGAGTGGGTCGATTGCAATGACAGTGACGGCAGCACCATCAGCCTGATCCGCAAAGCCCACTCCAATGATGATATCCTGCTGATTGCCTGCAACTTCACCCCGGTGCCGCGCCTGGACTACCGGGTCGGTGCGCCTCGGGGTGGCTTCTGGAAAGAGGTGCTGAACAGCGACGCGCAGGAATACGGAGGGAGCGGCTACGGCAATCTCGGCGGGCTGGAGGCGGCTCCGGTCCCCGTCCACGGTCGGCCATATTCACTGAATCTAACCCTTCCTCCTCTTTCTGCTGTTTTTTTCAAGAATGAAGGAGGCCCCTGAGCTAAAATTCCCATGTCCTTTTTATCTGCCCTGTTCAGAAAATTTCAGCGGGATAATGCTTTCTTTTTGGCCCGAGGATTGGCTTTTGATGTCCTGGTCTGCCTGATCCCGGCCGTCTTTCTCCTCTTCATCCTATTTGGCTTCCTCTTCGATTCCCAAAAAGAGACTATTCAATACATGACCACGTACATGAAGCCCATGATCCCTTTTTCCAGCCAACAAGTTCTGCGCAGCCTCTTCTCCGTCGTCAAGGCAAAAAAGATCCTGGGGGTGGTGGGGATCATTGGGTTGCTCTGGACGCTAAGCCGAGTCTTCGGGTCCATCCGTACAGTTCTGGACGCCGTCTTCGAAGTCGAGCACTTGGGGAGGATAGCGGAATCGAGCAGGCCGCACCCGGGGGGGGCGTGGCGGCGCACGGTCCTTGCGCACGAGGGCGCGGGCCAGGCCCG
>JACRCA010000257.1 GCA_016234425.1 Deltaproteobacteria bacterium
CTGATGAAGAAGTTCGAATATGAACCTGCGCCGTTAGTCCTGGCCTTTGTTCTGGGGCGGATTGCCGAGGAGACGGTCCGTCAGTCTCTCGTCCTTTCCCGGGGGGATTTATTGGTTTTCTTCAAGCATCCAATTTCCTGCCTAACGATGATTATCGCCCTTATTCTAATCTTTTCCCCCTTGATCGTGGCCCCGTTGAAGCAGCCCTTCCGGAAAGCCAAGGGGGCGGAAGGGTAAATTCTGGAGATGGAGGACTGCAGAAGATGACAAGGCGGAAAGAAGCTTTGGCCAAGATCTTCAGACGGATCCGTAAGGAAGAATTGACCCGCCTGGCCATGGACCTGGTGAATATCCCGAGCCCGACAGGAGAGGAAGGGAAAATCGCCCAATTCATCGTTGAATGGTTCCTGTTCCATGGGATTGAGGCCGTAGCCCAGGAGATCGAAGAAGGGCGATATAATGCTGTAGGTCGGCTGCGCGGGTCCGGGAAAGGTTTGAGCTTGACTTTTAACGCTCATCTGGATACGGCCTTTTCCGGCGTTGCTGCTGATCTGCCTATCCTGGGGGAAATTCGGGCCTGGGATCAGCCCTCGGCTTATCTGGTAGAAGATCGAATTTACGGGCAGGGGATTGTGAATGATAAGGGTCCCCTCGCTGCTTTCCTGCTGGCTGGGAAGGCCATCAAGGAAAGCGGAGTTGAACTGAAAGGCGACCTGATCCTGGCCGGAGTGGCCGGGGAAATCGGGATTGCCCAGGTTGATGAATACCGCGGGTCTCATTACCGGGGAAAAGGGATCGGAACCCAATTTCTGCTTACCCATGGGTTCACTTCTGATTATGCCGTGGTTGCAGAACCTTCTCAATTCGGCATCACCTGGGCTTTGCCTGGGGTGGCTTATTTTAAGATCTCTGTCCGGGGGGAGGTGGCTTATGCCCCTTTCAATGAACCCTCGCCGGAATTTCGGATGAGCAAAAACGCCATCCTGAAAATTATCCCGGTGATTCAGGCCATCGAATCGTGGGCCGAGAGGTATGAGGAGAAGAACCAATATCGTTTCTCCGGAGGACTCATCCGCCCCAAGGTGCTGGTGGGGGCGATCGCTGGGGGAAGGCCATATAAACCAAACACTCGTCCGGCCCACTGCGCCATCTATGTAGATGTGCGCATTCCACCCCAGAGGAATCTCCCAAGCATTGAAGAAGAATTCAGGCGAGCCATCGCCGAAAGCGGGGTGGAAACGAAGGTCGAACTTTATCTCTACCGCCCGGGGTATGAAGGCCAGGGCGTGGAACCCCTCGTGGAGACCGTGCGCCAAGCCTACCGCTTTGTCTTTAAGAAGGATCCGCAACCCATCCGCTCGCCATACACGAGCATGTGGAACGATAACAACATATACCACATGTTTGGTATCCCCGCCGTAAAGTGGGGTCCCTCGCCTCGCGGGAACGTAGGAGACTATTCGCACCAGACCCAAGATGATTTATGGAGGGCGGCCCAAGTTTATGCTGCCGTGGCTTGGGATATTTGCTCCAGGGAAAGAGTGCAGGACAAAGAATAAAGAACTAAGAGCAAATTGGGAGGGAGGAGTAAAAGGGATGATCGATGACCTAAGAACCCAACTGAAGGCCGCGGAGGAATGGGGAGAGGTGCTGCACATTGGCAAGGAGGTGCATCCCCGATTTGAACTGCCGGCCATCTGTAAGAAGCTGGAGGCAGATAAAGCCGTTTTTTTTGAAAAAGTGCAGGGGTATTCCATGCCCGTGGTGGTGGGATTAGATAACAGTCGCTCCCGGATTGCCCGCGTTCTGGGGACGGATGATTTTGGTCTGACCCCTCGGTACCTAAAAGCGATCCACGATCCCATGCCGCCTGTAGTGGTTCAAGATGGGCCTGTGAAAGAGGTGAAGATTACTAAGAATATCGACCTTATGAAGCTTTTGCCGGTGATTACCCATTATGAAAAAGATGGGGGCCCGTACATCACCGCTGGAGTGGTCATCGCAGAAGAAAAGGCGAGTCATATTCGCAATATCTCCTACCACCGGCTGCAGGTCACCGGAGAAGATGAGATCAGGTTGCTCATCCAGCCCAGGCACCTCTGGAAACTTTACTTGGAAAAGGAAAAGGAGGAAAAACCCTTGGAGGTCGCCGTGGCCATCGGACTGGACGCTGCCATCCGCCTCGCTGGGGCGACTTGGGGCTCCCTGATTCCGTTGGGTTTTGATGAACTCTCCATTGCCGGGGCCCTGCGGCAGAAGGCCGTGGAGATCGTGCCTGGCGAAACAGTGGACGTGATGGTTCCGGCCAAGGCAGAGATTGTTCTCGAAGGGGAAATTTTGCCGAGGTTACGCAAGACCGAAGGGCCTTTCGCCGAGTTCACCGGAACTTATGGCGAGGTCTGGGAAAACCCGGTGCTTAAGGTTAAAGCCATCACTCACCGGAAGAATCTCATATATCAGGACCTCTTAACTTTCACACCGGAGCACCATTTGCTCCTAGCCGTGCCTTATGAGCCGGTCGTTTACCAGGTGGTCAAGACCTACGTGCCTGGAACCAAAGCCGTTCACGTTACGCCCGCCAGCTGTGGCAAATTTCACGCGGTTATTTGCCTTAAGAAAGAACACGAGGGAGATGGAAAGGATGCCATCCTGGCCGGTCTCTACAGCATCCGCGACATCAAGATGGTGACAGTGGTGGATGATGACGTTGATCCCTATAACCCCCGCGAAGTAGAATGGGCGGTGGCCACTCGCTTCCAAGCTGACCGCGATTTAGTGGTAATTTCCGGGGCCAAAGGCAATGAGCTGGA
>JACRCA010000249.1 GCA_016234425.1 Deltaproteobacteria bacterium
ATGATCGGAAAAAGGATTTCTCTGGGCAAGGAAAAAAGTTTAACGGCCGGCTTAATGATCGCCAGGCCAATAAAATACATGGCCAGGTTGGCTACAAAAAGACACCCATAAATAAAATAGAGTAGCCCTGGTTGCTCCCGGTCGATCATGGGACCCACAATGACTCCATGCAGGTTGAGGGCAGCCATAAACATCGCCGTCCCTGCGCTTCCCGGAATTCCCAGGACCAAAGTCGGTAGCAGGGCACCGCCAATATTGGAATTACCCGCCACCTCGGAACAGACGATTCCTTCCAGGTCTCCCTCAGAAAACTTTTTCCTGGTGGCGCGTTCTCCCATCCCATAGGAGACAAAGGCAGACATAGTCGCTCCGGCAGCGGGGAGAATCCCTATCAAAAGTCCGACGATATTGGAACGGATGATACTCCTCCAGTACCTGAAGAATTCCCGAGGAAGAGGGGCAATTTTGCCAACTTTTTCCGGAAGGCGATAGGGGATCGGCTCTGAAAGGACATCGATTATCTCCACAATGCCAAATGTACCGATCACGGCCGCTATCAGGGAAAGGCCGAGAAGGAGATGCATGCTCCCAAAGGTGAATCGCTCATAACCGTAAATTTCTTCCCTGCCCACCAGCGCTATGAGCAGGCCCAACCATCCGGATATCCAGCCTTTTAAAGGGGATTCGCCCGCAGTCAGTGCTCCGGCCAAAGAAACTGCCCAAAGAAAAAGCAGGGCCATCTCCCAGGAGGAAAACCGTAGAGCAATCTCGAGCAAAATGGAAACCAAAGCGATTAATACAAAAGTCCCGAACCAGCTGCCAACCGTACAACTTGTAAGGGCCGTTCCTAAAGCAAGGCCCGCCTGCCCCTTCTTCGCCAGGGGGAATCCGGCCATTTGTGTGGGGACGGAATCGGGTGTCCCAGGGATATTTGTCGTAATCGCCGAGATTGATCCCCCATAATTAGCCCCAACAAAGGTACTCAGCAAAAAGATAATAGCCACAGGCGTTCCCATCTTATAGGTAAGTCCCAACAGAAGAGCCATGGCCATCACCGGAGAAAGACCGGGCAAAGCCCCCCATATAATGCCCAAGAGGGAACCAGAAGCGGCCACTAACAATAAAAAAGGGGTAAAAGCCAGGGAAAAAGTATACATAGGACCACCTTTGTTTTATTTTTTCAGGTAGATCAGCCAATCGAAGATGGACCCACCTGGCATGATGACCGCAAATATAATTTTAAATAGAGCACCCATGCCCAAAGGAATTAATATAGATAAAAGGATAATTTTCTTCCGTCCTCCTTTCCTCCAAAAAAAATAAAGGGTTGATACCAGGTAGATAAAACTGGCCAGCTCGAAGGGCATTCTGCCGAGTAAACCGAATATATAAAGGGCGATTAAAAGGGTAATTCCCAGCAACCTTTTTTTCTTCGTATCGCTCATGGTTTGACTGAAGGAAAAGCCTTGGCATTTAGTAATCAGCCGCTCAAACCCCTTATTCTTTATGGAGGAGATGAGTATACTCAGGCTCATGAAAAGGATGCAGGCGCCAAGAAATAAGGGAAGAAGGCCCGGGGCTGAACTCCAGCCGCCAGGCCTGGGCATTTTTAGAGACCAGAGAATTATTCCCAGACTAAATGCTATCAGGACGATGGAACTTACGAAATCGATCCCGGCCATAGAATTCTTTTCAGAAACTTGATTTTTATCGATTTGGTTATCCATTTCCTTTGTATCCCTCCGTGGTGAAGCGTAGGGGCAATTCATGAATTGCCCCTACAGTTGGGATTGCTGCGCTAACTCACCCCCTCTTCACCCTGTGGAGTACCGAAACTTACTTCACAGGGCAAGCCCTCCCCCTTCGAGGGGGAGAGGGAGTAGGTGGGGGGATTATTTGCTGCTTATTCGAGGTTTGTAATCTTTTGGTGGCCACCACTTATCAAAGTCTTCGGTCCGGGGGAGTCCCAGATCAGCGGGGTTGACCTTGACCCCTTCTATCTTCAGATCCCAGGCCAGCCAGGCGGTCAGGCACTCACTGAGCGCAGCCTGTCGGTCAGCCTCTTCCCCCAGCGCTACTGACTTAAAGAAGAATCTTTTTTCCAAGACGTCTTCAAATTCAGGGGAATTAACCGCAGCGATGAAGGCCTTCTTGATCTTTTCCAGGATCTCCACCGGTGTTTCTCTCCTCACCCCCAGCGTATACATCGTTCCAAAGGGGCAGTATTTGGCCATGGTGGGAACATAATCAGTGATTGGGGTTAAGAGGGTTCCGTCTTTGAGTCTACTCGCTTCTTTAGCGAATATAGCCAGGCTCCTCATCTTGCCACCTTTAATAAGTTCGATCTGGGAGCCGATGGTACTCAAAACCACATCTACCTCTCCTTGCAAGCAGCCTAAAACCCCCGGGGCATCTCCCTTATAAGGAATCTGGCGAAAATTGAATTTGGCTTCCTTGATGAGCATCTCATTTCCTTCATGGGACATACTCCCCATACCCGCCATGGCCCCTTTATACTTCCCCGGATTCTTGCGGACCCCATCCAGAAATTCAGCGAACGTTTTGAAGGGGGAATCTGATCTGACGGACCAGGAAATCACCCCATCGGCAGCCTTATAATACTGCCAATCCTTCCAGCCACAGAGCTTGCTATACCCCATCACCCGTAGCGGCTTGCTATACTGGGAGGCCCCCAACCACCAGTAGCCATCCGCAGGTTTGGAGTATACCAGGTCCATCGCCATCGCCCCGACAGCGCCCTCTCGGTTGGTACAATTGATGGGCACACCCAAGTGTTTCTCCATCACCGCAGAATAGGCGCGGGTTATTATATCGGTCCCTGCCCCGGCCCTCCACTGGATGACCACATTGATCGGTCCCTCCGGCCAGGCGGCGTCTGCCTGCGCTGCCATCACTACCATCACAAGAATGGATGTCATCACCAAAAAAGATAATTTTTTAGAAAGTTTCATTCCGCACCTCCTTTTTAGATTAACCTTTCATTTTCTGACTTCGGCGGCGACAAGTCGTTTCAAGATTTCCCTAATCTTAGCGGATTCCGTATCCCAGTACTTGGCCAGCTCCTCGCCATTCATGAAAATCACTTCATCGCCGGCATTCTCTATCATATCGATGAATGTTTTGTCCTTGGCTATTACTACTGCGTTCTCTCGAAGCTTTTTTACGATAGGCATAGGAGTTCTTTTCGGGGCCAAAATCCCTATCCAATTGACCATTTGATAAGGACCGAGGCCCAGTTCTGGGGCAGCAGGCACATCCGGGATAGACTTTAGTCGTTGTGGGCCCAAAACGGCAAGGATTGTTAACTTTTTCCCCCGCATGAGGGGAATGGATGTGGGGGGAAACTGGGTGGCGAAATCTACGTGTTTTCCCACCACAGCAGCCAGCGCTGGTCCTCCTCCTTTATAAGGAACATGGCGACACCTTATCCCGGTATCGACCATTAAGATCTCAGCAGGTAAATGGCTTCCTCCATATAACCCACCCGAACTAAAGGCATAATAGTCTGGCTTGGCCTTGCAGTTCCTTATTAAGTCAGCCAAGGTTTTCCAGGGACTGTCATAAGGCACGACAACCAGAGCCGGGCTTAAAACGAAGGATCCAATGGTTGTTTGGTCGAATCGGGTCCATGGAGGTTTACGATTATTCACATTATCCCATTCGATTGCGCACGTTTGGCCCGTAGTGCCCACGCTGAGAGTATAACCATCCGCTTCGGCCTGGGCCCCTTCCAGCCCGCCTACCATACCGGCAGCACCCGGTTTATTAACCACTACCATGGAAACTCCTAGATGTTTCGAAGCCACCGCGGCATACGCTCGGCCTACCACATCCAGAATTCCTCCCGGCGGGAAAGGGTTGATAACAGTAATTGTTCTATTGGGGTATTGCTCTGCTGCAAAAGATGGCGCGGCCATAATAAGAATCGCAACTACAGCCATGGTTCCCACTTTAGAAAAGTTATTGCTCTTCATACCAAGCACCCCCATTGTTGGGTTTCAATACTCAGGATAACACCTGCTTCTTAGGCTTGATGTTCCTGAAAATGTTCCAGAGAAATAGCAAAAAAGAAATCACGATGAACGTAAGGGCCATAGAACTCTCCCAGAAGATAGAAAAGGACCCCGCGCTTCGCATTAGCGATTGGCGAAAGCTTTCCTCCAGAATGGGGCCAACAATCAATGCCAGGATGAATGGAGCAAGATCATAATCCAATTTCCGAAAGAAGTAACCCAGGACTCCAAAGATAAGGAGGATGGCCATATCGAGTAAGCTCAAGTTCATTGAATATGTGTTGCCGTCGCTAAGTAGCCCGCCGGTTTAAAGACTAAGACGAATGCCGCGGTGAGGGCGACGATTTGCCATGGTTTTTAATGCTGTTTGAAGAATCCCCGCCAATCAATTCATTCCTTTCCCCTCTCTCCTTTTCCGTATAAAAAAATAAAAGACCCAATTACACAAAGCAATACGTTCTTTGTTCACATCAGAAATCCCTCCCAAAGAGGGGCCCGCCTGCGCGGTCTCTCTATTTAAACTTGACAGAGTTCTATCAGAACACCTTCCGTTGTTTCGGGATAAAAAAAGGCTATACGGCCATGAGCCCCAGGTCTGGGGTCTCCCTCTACCAATTTGGCCCCCTTTTTCTCGAAGTCCCGGATGCTGGCCTCCAGGTTATCCACTTCAAAACAGATATGATTTATGGCCCCCTTTTGGCTCCGGACTACGCTATCGTGCCCCTTATCGGGGCTCGTGTAATTTAGAAATTCGATCAGAGTGTCTCCGATGGGGAAAAAGGCAACTCTAACCCCATGAGCCTTGTTTTCCTTTACTTCCGTACAAGAAAGTCCAAATCCCTCGAATCTTTCGATTGCCCGCTCAAAGTCTTCTACTATGATTCCTATGTGGCGTATCTTTTTGAGCACGATCTTATTTTCCTCCTTCCCGGCCCAGAAGACCGGCCACTTCTCTGAAATCCCGGACTTTCTCAAAACTCATTATCTTTTTTTCAATCTCCTGCACCCGCTTCTTCGAAAAAATCCTGCGAGCCAGAGGCTCATATTTACCCCTCAGCTCTTCCATAGAAATTGGATCCCGCAGCCCATCTCCGTGGGGTACCTCCACAAATTTCTCCAATTTTCTCCCATCGTTCGTATAAATAATGGCCCTGGCGGGGTCCTTTTCCGGTCGCAGTTTATCAAGTTCAGGGTCGTGGTGGACATATGTCCTTTTAATCAGGTTATGGACCTCCGGCGCATTAAGCCACTTCTCCCTATGCTCTTCAATAAAGGCTCTCCTCTTTAAGATGGCCATAGCAGCTCCAAAATACACGCTATGCATAGCATCAACTATATTCTTGGGGGCCCTTTTTGCCTCTTCTGGTTCCACCACCAGCTTAAAGGCATGTTCGATCATATAAATATCGGCCCTATGGATGTCTTGCGGTTTCAGATCGTTCTCCCTTACGATGGCCAGAACAGCGTCCAATGCGGGATGCTCCGCCCGGCAGGCTGTGTGAATTTTGATCCCAGTCCGTACTGTTTGGTATACCTTCCCCAAGTCTTTTAAAATGAGTTCTGGATAGGTATCTTGCGAGTAGGATTGTAAAAAGCCATATTGCGCTTCGAAAAAATCGGTAGGTGCGTTGAATCCCTTCTGAGCCAGGTAAGCAGCCAAGATGCCGCTGTGAGCGGCCCAACCCGAGTGGAAGGCTTTAGTCCAGGAACCCGCTACAATATAGCGGAAGGAGCCAGAAGTTTGGCTTCCAGCAATCCCAAGGGCATCGATCATCTGTTGTTTATTTAAATTTAGAAGTTTGGAAGCCGCTACTGCGGCCGCAAAATGCCCACAGGTTGAAGAGGGGTGAAATCCCCGCTTGTAGTGTTCCCCCGCGTTAATAGCCTGCCCCAGGCGGATAATAGTCTCATACCCGAGGACAGCCGAAGTGAGAAGTTTTTTCCCATCTAAATGGTATTTCTCACCCAATGCCAAAATCACTGGCCAGACCGCTGCCCCAGGATGAAGGGAAGCGGAGGTCTCCACATCATCTAATTCATTGGGCTTAACAAAAGTTCCGTTTGCCAGGGCGGCATAATATTCGGGATATTTTGTTCTGGTTCCGATCACTGTGCAATCTCCCCAGAGTTTTAGGCTTTGGATAAAGCTGAGCATCGTCTTGCTGGAATTTTCAAGCCTTCCATAGGCTGCTGTGCCGATGAAATCGAGCCCCAGCGGTTTAATTGCTTCGATGACCTCTGCCGGCAGATCCGCATATTTGAGGCTTAAACAGAAATCCACATAATCACTGGTGATGCCCATCAAGAGACCTCCTTCTTTCTCTTTTTCTATGATGCCTTTGACCGAGTCCTGATGACAGGAAACAAACGCTGGGTTTCTAAAGGGATGCGACATCTTTTTGGCCGAGGGCGAAGTGAATGATCCGTTTAAGAATGCAATCGGCCAGCGTGGTCGAAAGTGGCCTTACCCTGATTTTACCTATCATCAAGAAAATTTTTAGTCAAGTCTTTTTCCCGCACGAAAAAGATGAGGATCAGCAGGGCGACGCCCCAGGAGAGGGCCAGCATATCCCAGGCCCGGGTATAGGAACCGACGCGGTCGACGATGTGGCCAAAGAGGGGTGGGAAGAGGATCACTCCCAAAAAGGTGATGGTCAGGGTAAAGCCCGTGCCCAGACCAACCACTTCTTTTCTGACCGCTTCCACGATAAGGCCATAGAGAATTCCGTGGAAGCCAATCGCGGTGAATCCTACCAGCAGGATAATCAGAAAAAGATATGCCGGTTCGAGGTCATCCCGATTCAGGTGGCCCAGGAAAAGAAGCTGGATGATGGCGATGATCCCGATGGCCAAGAAGACCGGTTTTCTTCTTCCCCCGGCGACAAAGTCGCTGATCAACCCCCAGCAGACCCGGCCGGCAATTCCTCC
>JACRCA010000251.1 GCA_016234425.1 Deltaproteobacteria bacterium
ACGGAACGCATTTTTATGGACGGGGAAACCCCCATGGCCGGACGTTTGGTGGAACTGTTCGCCTCTCATCACCGGGCCAGTTATGGCGGCTGCAAAGTGGGGGTGGGCGATGTGCTCATCGGGGCCACGGCCGCTATAGCCGAGGCCCATGGGGTGTCGTCGGCTTCCCATGTAAAGGATAAGATCGCCGAGATGGTCCACCTCAATGAGACTCTCTATTCCTGCGGGCTGGCCTGCTCTTTCGAAGGCCACCCAACCAAAGCAGGCAGCTACGAAATCGATATGCTCTTAGCCAACGTTTGCAAGCAGAATGTCACCCGCTTTCCTTATGAAATCGCCCGCCTGGCCGAGGATATCGCCGGAGGCCTGATGGTCACCATGCCCTCGGAGAAGGACCTGCGCCATGAGCGCACTGGCCCCTACATCCAAAAATATCTAAAAGGAGTGGCTCCTGTACCCACCGAAAACCGTATGCGCATCCTGCGCCTGATCGAAAATCTTACGCTGGGAACAGCCGCCGTAGGTTACCGCACCGAGTCCATGCACGGTGCTGGTCCGCCACAGGCTCAGCGCATCATGATCCGCCGCCAGGCAGATTTGGAGACCAAACAGAACCTGGCCAAAATGATTGCCGGGATAAAGTAAGCGGTCCAGCATCAGCTCTCAGGAGAGAAGGCAATGGAAATGACCCTGGGGTATTCTGTGGTTCGTAACGCCCGGAAATATCCCAACAAGACAGCTATTCTCTGTGAGGAAGATCGGCGGACCTACCGGCAGTTGAATGAACGCTCCAATCGCCTGGCGAGGGCTCTGATGAGCCTGGGACTTGGCCAAGGAGACCGCATCGCCACTCTTTCCCTAAACTCTGTCGCCCTCATGGAAGCCTACATCGCCCACCTAAAGATCGGGGCGATCACTGTTCCTCTCAACGCCTGGGGTACGGATGAAGAAATTCGGCACCAAGCCGATTTTACGGGTTGTGCCTTTTTTGTTTTTCACCAGGACTTCCTGGCGCGAGTGGAACGAATCCGCCCTTTGCTGGCCCAAGTCAAAGAATGGATTTTCATCGGTCGCTCCCTACCCTCTTTCGCTAGATCCTACGAAGAACTCATCGCCCCAAATTCCCCCGAGGACTTTCCCATCGAGGTGCAGGAAGAGGATGAAGCCTTCATCCTCTTCACCGGCGGCACCACGGGTGTGCCCAAGGGCGCTGTCCTCACCCACAGGTCTCTACTCTGGAATATCATCTCGGTGACCACGGAAAACCAAAGTCCGACGCCCGAGGATACCATCTATTATCCCATGCCGCTCTTCCATACAGCGGCGCTGAGCAGGTTTCTGGCTTACATGTACGCTGGAGGCACGTTTATCGTCAGCCGGGAGTTCGACGCTCAAAAGTGCTTAGAGATCATCCAAAGAGAACGCGTAACCGCCATGACCGGCAACCCCACCATCTGGGGAAAGCTCCTCCAAGAAATGGAAAAGAAGAAATACGACACCAGCTCCATGCGCATGTACCTCTCTTCCCAGGGGTTCTTGCACCGAACGATGCAGCAGGCCATTGAGACCCGACTTTTCCCAAATGCCCAAACCTTCGTCAGTTATGCCCTGACTGAAGCCTCTCCTGGTGTCACGCTTCTCAAGCCCGAAGATCAGCCCAGAGAGCCCGGGAGCGTAGGGAAACCCTACATGTGCACGGAAGTGCGTATCGTGGATGAAGAAGATCGGGACCTTCCTCCGGGCGAGGTGGGAGAGATCATCATCAAAGGCCCAACTGTGATGAAGGAATATTATAAGAATCCCGAGGAGACCGCCCAGACCCTGCGTGGAGGATGGCTGCACACGGGAGACCTGGGAAAGTATGACCAGGATGGTTTTCTCTATTTCGTGGACCGGAAAAAGGACATGATCAAGAGTGGGGGATTGAATATTTATTCCCAGGAAGTGGAAGAAGTTCTGGCCAGGCACCCCAAGATCGCTGAGGCTGTGGTCATTGGCGTCCCGGATGAAAAATGGGGGGAGACGGTCAAAGCTGTGGTGGTCGTCAAACAAGGGGAACCCCTGACCGAGCAAGAAGTCATCGGTCATTGCAAAGAATACCTGGCCAGTTACAAGAAGCCCACCTCTGTGGCTTTCGTTGAGGCCCTTCCCAAGACTCCCTTCGGAGGCAAAGTCCTGAAACGAGAACTGCGTGAACGGTTTTCGAAAAAGACGTAAATGGGACGCAGATTCACCCTGTTAGATATTTGCGATCTAACAGGGTAAACGCAGATTTTCCGGGGGTTGCTGAAAAAGTCCTCAGAGCATATTTTTGTCAGTCCTGCGGAAGCAGGAATCCAGTATTTTCAAGAGACTTCTGGACTCCCGCTTTCGCGGGAGTGACAGACAGGAGGGCTTCTCAGCACCCTGTGAGGATTAAAATCTGGAATTCAGGAGCCAGAAGGCAGAAGGAATAAAATTTATTGCGAATCTGTTTTTTCTGCGTAATTGGTCATGGCGGTTTCGCCACCCGCAAACGATCAAAATCCCCCCTTCGCCCCCCTTTTTAAAAGGGGGGTTGGGGGGGATTTGAGGTTTATTTTTTAACTAAACCTGCTTCCGATAGAAAAGCTGAAAAAGGAGCTAAAAGAATGAAACATCCCATGTTCTCCGAAGAGCACGAGCTGTTCCGCGAAACGGTGCGCAAATTTGTCGAGAAAGAATTGGCCCCTCATGCTGAGGAGTGGGAGCAGGCCGCAGAATTTCCTAACACCGTCTTTACCCGTATGGGCGAATGGGGCTTTTTAGGTTTGCGGTACCCGGAAGAATACGGCGGTCAGAACTGCGATTTCCTCTTCTCAGTGATCCTGGCTGAAGAGCTCGGCCGCTGTGGCATGGGTTCCATCGGTATGGCTGTGGCCGTGCAGAACGAGATGGCCACCCCGCCCATCTGTAAATTTGTCACGGAAGAACAGAAGAGAAAATACGTGCTCCCGGCCAATCAGGGAAAGAAGATTGCCTGCCTGGGAATCACGGAACCAAACGCTGGTTCAGACGTAGCCGCGATCCAGACCACGGCCAGAAGAGACGGGGATCATTGGGTCATCAATGGCCGAAAGATCTTCATCACCAACGGGGTGCGGGCAGACTTTATCACTCTGGTGGCCAGGACCGGCCAGAAGAAAGGTTATAAGGGATTCTCTCTCTTCCTGGTGGATAAAGGGACTCCTGGATTTAGTGTGACGAGAAAGCTGGACAAAGTTGGGATGCGCTCATCAGATACGGCAGAGCTTCTCTTTGAGGACTGCCGGGTACCAGCCAGTGCCCTGCTGGGCGAAGAAGGAAAAGGTTTCTATCACATCATGTGGGAGTTGCAGGGAGAGCGGATCATGGCCGCGGCCAACGCTGTGGCCAGGGCCCAGGTGGCCTTAGAGCTGGCCTTAAAGTATTCTCAGGAGAGAGTCCAGTTTGGCAAGCCCCTGGCTCACTTCCAGGTAACCCGGCATCGACTCGCAGACATGGCCACGGAAATTGAGGCGGCCAGGCATTTGACCTACTATTGTGCCTGGCTCTTCCAGAGTGGGGAATACCCGGTCAAGGAAATCTCCATGGCCAAACTCTTCGCGGCCCAGATGGGCAATCGGGTGGCCGACGCTGCCCTGCAAATCCACGGGGGCTACGGCTATATGATGGAGTATCCGGTGCAGCGGTATTGGCGGGACATCCGTTTAAGCCGCATCGGCGGGGGCACAGACGAGATCATGAAAGAGATCATCGCCAATGAACTCTTGGGGAAAATTAAAGATTGAGTGCTAACTCTTCCCTTTATCGACCTTATAGATTTGGTAGTATTTGGCAAAAGGCTCGGTGATCTTCCGGGCGTAGGAATAGGGGTCCCTTTTTCGGGCCACCACCTGTTCGATCACCTCGTAAAAGGTTACATCGTATTTGAGCATTTTGTGAATGTATTTGGAAATTTCCTGCTCAATCAAGTTGATAATTTCCTCCCTGGCCCGCTCGTTCCGCTTCTTCAGCAGTCCATCTCCCTCTTGGAGAAACTTGCGGTGCTCCAGGATCTTTTCCGCAAGCTCGGGGACTCCTTCGCCCAGGGTGGCAATGGTCTTGATGATCGGGGGTCTCCAAGGACCTCTGGCTGGGCTCAAGTCGAGCATCAGGCTTAACTCCGTGACCAGCCGATCCGCTCCCTCCCGGTCTGCTTTGTTCACCACAAAGATATCTCCAATTTCCATGATCCCCGCTTTCAGCGCCTGAATCTCATCCCCCAGGCCAGGCACTGAAATCAGCAGGGTGGAATCTGCGGTCTTAACGATGTCTACCTCATCCTGCCCCACGCCCACGGTCTCGACCAGGATAAAATCTTTTCCGAAGGCGTCGAGGATCTTGATCGTATCGGCGGTCGCCTTGGCCAATCCCCCCAGGGTTCCGCGGGTAGCCATAGAGCGGACGAAAACCCCTTCATCGCTGGTGATGTCCTGCATCCGCAGCCGGTCTCCCAGGAGGGCCCCTCCGGTGAATGGACTGGTGGGATCGACCGCCACTATCCCCACCGTGAAATCTTTCTTGCGCAGCTCTTTGGTGATCTTATCCGTCAACGTGCTCTTGCCCGAGCCCGGAGGGCCGGTGATCCCGAGGATAAAGGCCTGCCCGGTTTTGGGGTACAGCTGCTGCAAGGTCTCCGTAGCGCCGGGCATCTCATTCTCCACCATCGTGATCAGCTTGGCCAGGGCGCGGACGGACCCGGCAAGGGCTTCATCTACCAAACTGGGATGACTCGTCATTTCTCCTCTCTTATTGCTTTCCCTTATCTTCCAGCACCACCAGCGCATCCACAGCCACTGGTTTATTCCCGGAGATGATGAGCGGGTTCACGTCCACTTCTTTCACGGCTTCCAGTTCCAGACCGAGCCGGCCAGCATTGATGAGCAGGGAAACGAGTAGATCCATATCCACGGGTTCCATTCCGCGAAAAGCTCCCAGTACGGGGGCTCCTTTGATCTCCTTGGCCATCTCCAAAGCGTCCCGCCGTTCCAGGGGAGCGATACGGAAGGAGACGTCTTTGAGCACCTCGGTGAAGATTCCTCCCAAACCGAACATGACGCAAGGGCCAAACTGCGCATCCCGAATCATGCCGATGACCAACTCCCTTGACCCCTTGACCATCTCTTGAACCAGGATTCCATCCAGGGGTTTGTCTCCCACCCGCTCCATGATCCCATCATAGGCCCGCTGCACTTCTTTTAAAGTTCGCAAATCCACTTCGATCAATTTTTTTTCGGTCTTGTGGGTGATCTCCGGGGAACAACCTTTGAGGACGACTGGAAGCCCAATCTCTTTGGCCGCTTTTACCGCTGCCGCTCGGCTGTTGACTAACTTTTCCCGCACCACCGGAAATCCATAATGCCTGAGCAGCCTTTTGGAATCATGTTCGGAAAGTGCTTTTTGCCCTTTTTTAAATGCCTCTTGAATAATTTTCATTCCCGCCTCCGATTTGAGCCGTCTCTGACCGGGTTAATTTTCCCTCCAACATTCCAATAGATTTTCTAACAACCTTGAGGGGGATTTGTCAAGAAAATCACCCCGATTTATTCTTTCCCCCATGACCTTTTTCTTTTTTTTCCAAGAAATCCTCATATTCTGCAGCGCTGAGCAATTCTTCCAGCTGAGTGGGATCGTCAATCTCCAACGTCAACAGCCAGCCATTTCCGTAGGGATCATCGTTAATCAAGGAGGGCTCTTCTTCTAAATCCTTATTCATCGAAATGACTTCCCCGCTGATGGGGGCGTACAACTCCGCGACCGTTTTCGAAGATTCCAGGGTGCCGAAGACCTCGTTCTGTTCGATCATGGAACCTTCCTCGGGGAGGTTCAAATAGACGATCTCTCCCATTTCCTGTTGGGCGTAATCCGTGATACCAATTCTTCCTCGTCCCCCCACCATGACCCTTATCCAGGTATGCTCGCGGGAGTAATATAGGTCTTCCGGATAATCCATGCTGCCCTCCTTTTTTATCCGCTATATCGTCAAAATCCAAACCAGGCCACAGGGCGGCCGAGCCGCAACTCAAATAATAACTTTGGCTTAGATCCCCACGCGATCCCAGAAATCCCCCCTGCCCCCCTTTAGCAAAGGGGGGGTTGGGGGGGATTTCAGAGGTTAGTTTCCAAATTAAATTCTCTTAACAAAATTTCAAGATTTTCCATGTTAGTAGCACAGAGAAATCATTTCACCCGGGTGATGTATTCGCGCGTGCGCGTGTCAATGCGCACCACATCCCCTTCTTCCACAAAGAGGGGAACTTGAATGACAGCTCCAGACTCCAGAGTGGCTGGTTTGGTCGCTCCCGTGGCCGTATCCCCCCGGACTCCTGGCTCAGACTTGACTACTCTCATCTCTACAAACATGGGCACTTCGATGCCGATGGGGCGCTGGTTATAAAAGAGAGCTTTGATTACCAGGTTTTCTTTCAAAAAATCTTTGCTTTCTCCCAACTGGTCGGCAGTCAGAAAAAGCTGCTCGTATGTATGCGTATCCATAAAATGAAACTCTCCCCCGGTCTCGTAAAGGAACTGCATTTCTCGCTCCTCCAGGTCGGGTTTACCCACTCGTTCTCCGGATCGGAAGGTCTGGTCGATGACATTTCCAGTGACCAGGCTCTTCAAGCGGGTGCGCACGAAGGCTCCCCCCTTCCCAGGCTTCACATGCTGGAAATCGATGATGAGATAAGGCTCTCCCCCGATCTCGATCTTCAGCCCCTTACGAAAATCCGTGGTGGAATACATCGCGAACCCCGTTTTAATTCAAACTGCAAAATGAAAAATGTAAAATATAAAGTGTTTGGGGCTTTAATTTTGCCCTTTACATTTTGCAATTTTCAATTTGCCATGGGCTATTGCTAACTATCAAAATATCTTAACCATCTTATAAGATGTTATCTTGCAGATCT
>JACRCA010000252.1 GCA_016234425.1 Deltaproteobacteria bacterium
AGATCTGATTGACCAGCAGAGCGTCGAGACCGGAAATAGGCGCGGGGTCAGCCGCTCTTAGTTTACTCAGACGCTGTAGCGCCCTGCGTCTTTCATTCACCAGTGTTGCGCCTTTCTTCAAGTTTGCAAGCGTAATGGTTTTGCCCGTAATCGCTTCCGTTGCGTCTTTGAACCGGACCACTTCGCTGTGCCATAGCTTTTTACTCTCTTCGTTCTTCATGTTTGGGAGCTCCATGACGTACACCTTGCCGGTGATGTTATTGAAGATCTCGTAGGCTTTTTTCTTGCCGTCGCAGGTGGTTTCCCCCACGATGAGGTCGGTCAGTTCCACATAGGGACAGAGTCCCGCCAGTTTAAACCCCATAAATGCTTTGATTAGAGCGCAGGTGTTGCGCGGAATGAATTTTTCCGCTTCATTCGTCCCCACTTCGGCACCGGCGCAAAGTCCAATGCTTATTCCATCCGCCGCGAGAATGATCTCCTCGGGGACATACACGCAAAACGTACCCACGACTTTTCTGCCGGACTGCTTGGCCTCGTAGATCTCCTTAATCCGGAGGCCGTGCACCTCGGAGATGACGAAGTCAAAATACTCCATCCCTTTGGGCCTTCCTTTTTGGGATAGGTAAATGTTCTTGTACCCTTCTGTCAATACTTCCAGAAGTCCGGCATGATTTTCCAGGTTTAAACCCAGATTCCGCCACATTTCGGTATAGTCAGTCATGATGCCCTCCTCCATTTTTGTTTAAAATATTATTGACGGATTGACAGGGAAGAAGCAAATTGATAATTTTAATAAATACGATAAAATTAATCGGTATTTTCGATAGAGGATCTATGAACCTAAAGCAACTGGAAGTATTTCTGGCCGTGGCTGAAACGGGCAGTTTTTCCCGGGCGGCGGAAGCGACTTTTATCACCCAGTCCACGGTGAGCCAGCACATCTCCTCCCTGGAAGCGGAGTTTGATCTGAAGCTCCTGGACCGGACGGGCAAGGGCGTTTTCCCCACGCAGGGGGGAAAGATTCTGCTGGAGCACGCGCGGCAGATCCTTTCCCAAGCCAAGGAAGTCCCTCTGGCCATGAAGCGGTTTAAAGGTCTGGAGGAGGCTTCCGTAAAAATAGGGGTAAGTAATATTCCGGGGAATTACATAATCCCTGCGGCACTCCCGTATTTTATCGACCGTTATCCTGGAGTCACCCTTACCATTCTGGAGGGTGACAGCCAGGAGACGATGGATCGTCTCAAGAAGGAAGAGATTGAAATCGGCATCATCGGTACTCTTTTTGATGAAGAAGATATTGATTTTAAGCCTTTAGGGCGTGATAAAATCGTCCTGGTCGTCAAAGGAAATCATCCGTGGGCGGGGAGGAAATCCATCAACTTGAACGAGCTTCTGAATGAGAAGTTTATTATCCGGGAAGCCGGATCCGGAACGGAAAAAACAGTCCGTGAGGCACTGGTAAGGGCTAGTATTGAACCTTCACAGATGAAGGTTCGCGCGAGTCTCGGAAGCAATGAAGCTGTGAAACAGGCCGTCGTTAATGGTATCGGGGCCGCCTTCATTTCACAGATGTCAATAAGAAAAGAGCTTACTCAAGGGGAGGTGGCTATAGTCAAAGTCAAGGGACTTACCATCTCCCGCTGCTTTTTTCTGATCAGCCGATTGAAGCGTGATCTGTCCCCGCCTGCCCGGGCTTTCGCCCATCTGCTGCAGGATATGTATCGCGAAGGTCCGTAGACAACCTCAGCAAGTTTGGTTTGGTGCGTTGGACAAACCTATAAAATACCGATTCGGGCCACTTCGCATCGGCAACCCGCATTACAACCATAACTTTTTCAAGTCTACCTTAGATTTAAGGCCCCTGCAATGGGGCCTTTTTTTGTTCCTGAAAATGTGGTATTTATAATTGGAATAATAAATATGTTTATTACAAACCCTCACGAAGAAACCCACGCACATACTCACCCGCATGAGAAACATGGCCATTCCCATGGGGCTGTTGACCCGGTTGTGTTTACCACTCAACGGGGAATTTTGGCTATCAAGTGGTCATTCCTTGGGCTGCTCGCAACGGCCCTGTTTCAGGCTGTTATCGTCTACTTCACGGGCAGCGTGGCCCTCCTCGCCGATACGATCCATAATATCGGGGACGCCGCTACCGCTATACCGTTATGGATTGCCTTTCGGCTTGCCCGGCGGAAACCCAGCAAACGGTTCACATATGGCTATGGTCGAGTGGAAGACCTGGCAGGTGTCGCAATCGTACTTACCATCTTATTGAGCGCCATCCTTGCTGGCTACGAATCCGTAAACCGCCTCTTGCACCCACAAACCGTAGAGCACCTTTGGGGAGTTATTGTGGCTTCTGTGGTTGGTTTCCTTGGCAATGAGGCTGTGGCAATATTTCGCATCAGAGTGGGCAAGGAGATTGGTAGTGCTGCGCTCATTGCGGATGGTTATCACGCCCGTGTGGATGGGCTGACCAGCCTGGCCGTCCTCTTCGGTGCTATAGGCGTCTGGTTGGGGTTCCCCTTGGCAGATCCCATTGTAGGCCTTCTTATCACTGCGGCCATCGTCCGCATCGTATGGGAATCTGGCAAGGCTGTCTTCACCCGTCTGCTCGATGGAATAGACCCCGAGGTATTGGATGAGATCAAACACGCGGTAAATCACATCCCCGGAGTACAAGATGCCTCTGAAATACGGGTAAGATGGTTAGGCCATCGGCTTCATGCAGAGGTCAATATCGCCGTTGATCCGGAACTTTCTGTTGAGAGTGGGCATAAGATCGCCCAAGAGGTGCGACATGGGCTTTTGCATCATTTACGTTATCTTTCCCATGCCATAATCCATATTGATCCTGTAAATGCCTCGGGCGAGAAATATCATCGCTCCCCTGAACATGCCCACGACAAATTGCCCCCCCATGCGCATTAATACTCTTGAAAATCAGATGGTAGAGGTTTGCGCAGCGGCGGCCAAAAGGAAACAGGAGGGAAGCCGTGGAAGACCTATTTACTGAAATATTTCTCATTGCGATTCTCATCCTCTTAAATGGTTATCTGTCCGGAACAGAGATCGCCGTGGTGACGGCAAGGAAAAGCCACATCAAACAGATGGCCGAAAGTGGAAAAAAGAACGCAAAAATATTTTTGAAACTTAAAGAAGAACCGGACCGATTTCTGGCCACCATCCAGATAGGCATTACTGTCGTAGGGGTGCTTGCCTCGGCGATTGGAGGGGCAGCGGCGATCGAAGTTATCAAACCTGCCCTGCAAAAAGTTCCCATCAAGGCCATCTCCGCCGCCAGTGACCCCCTCGCTATAGGAATCGTCGTGGTTATTATTACTTATTTCTCTCTGATCTTCGGTGAACTGGTGCCTAAATCGATTGCCTTGGCGTATCCCGAAACAATAGGACTTTGGACGGCAAGGTCCATTAATATGTTTTCGAAGGGTTCTGCCATATTTGTTAAAATTCTCACCTTCAGCACGGCCATCGTGCTTAGCCCCTTTGGTAGAAAGCCTTTTACCGAACGGGCCTATGTCACTGAGGAAGAGGTGAAGTCGCTGATTAAAGAAGGGGGAAAGCATGGGGTTTTCGAGCCAACGGAAGAAAAAATTCTCCAAAGTGTTTTTGAATTTACGGATATGTCGGCCAAAGAAGTTATGGTTCCGGATACCCAGGTCGTAGCGATCCAGATCGACCAGACACCCCAAGAGATTATGGCCCTTATTGAGGAGCAACAATTCTCCCGTTACCCGGTCTTCGGAAAGGGATTGAATGATATAAGGGGAATGCTTTATGCCAAAGACTTTCTCACCATCCTCGCTAAGGCTGGCCAGGTTGACATTCGAAAGATCCTCAAACCCACTTTTTTCATCCCGGAGACGGTGAAAATCAGCCTCTTATTAAAAGAAATGCAAAAAAGGGGAGTCCATATGGCCTTAGTGGTGGATGAGTATGGGGGAATCTCGGGTCTGGTAACCATCGAAGATCTGATTGAAGAGATCGTTGGGGAAATCAGAGATGAATACGATGTAGAAAATCCTGTGATTCAGCTGCCTGACGGAACCATGCTGATTGATGCCTCAGTCAGTCTGAGGGATTTAAAAGAGGACCACAACATTCAACTGCCAGAATCACCGGAATACGAGACCCTCGGAGGATTTTTGATGATGGCCCTGCAAAAGATTCCTAAAGCCGGGGATTTGTTAGTCATGGAAGGGAAGCGAATAAGCATTGTAGAAATGGTAGGGCCAAGGATTTCCAAAGTAAAGTTAGAAAAAATTCCTCCCACCACCGGAGAAAGTTCAAGTTCCTGATTGAAGAAACCTTTAAGAGAGATCCGGTCGGCCTTCTACCCCGCAGCCTCGTTTATTAAGAGCCCAGGAAATATGTCTATCCATCCTGCCAGGGCTGCAGGGCCCAGGAATGCGATTTCTACCGCGGATTTTTCTCTCCCCTTAAAATTTTCTTCAAGGTTTCGCGGTGGACCGGGCAGAGGTCGGCTCCATCACGAAGCTGAGCCCTAATCAGCTCTTCTTGCCAGTGGGCGTTGAAGAGCCGACAGTCCGGGTCGGAACAGAAAGGGTTCTCTGTCAGGTGATAAAAAAGGGCTTGCAGGACATACCCTTTAAGCACCTCGGTCATCCGAGGGTCGCCAGGATCGAGGAAGCGCCCCTGGAATTCCGTTTGCAGGAATTCCCGTGGGATTCCCATTTGGAGCTTCAGATAAAAGCTTCGCGGTTTGGCTGGAGCTTCGACCATTCCTGTTGTAGAGATCAAGGAGGGGAAGCCAAAAAAAGCCGTGCGGCAATGATAGTGGAAGTTCCCTCCATCCCAAGTCCCGAAGAGCTGGTTGGTGATGGCCACATGGATCTTCTCCCAGTCGCATTCTGAGGGCGGCATGAGGTCTCTCAAGATCCTCTGGAGTTGCCAGGCGTCGTAGAGGATACCGGAGGGGCGTTGGGATGGGGTGAAAAGATACCGCCGTTCATAGGCGATTTCCCCACAGAGTGGCTCTTGACGTTTCCACTTCTCCCTTATATTCCGAACCTTGGCTTGAGCCAGGGTGCGGGCCAC
This sequence comes from Deltaproteobacteria bacterium, assembly GCA_016234425.1. Lineage (GTDB taxonomy): Bacteria > Desulfobacterota > SM23-61 > SM23-61 > SM23-61 > JACRCA01. The sequence goes on from JACRCA010000252.1 coordinate 5,089, forward strand.
TTCTTCGATTTTTTTCTCTTCTTCCTTAAAAGGGAGAGCAAAATGGGAAATAAATTCTTCCCTCAGTTGCACAGAGATATCCGGCAGCAGGGATTGCAGGAAGGACCGAAGGCCTTCGAAATCTACCTCTCCATTCGAGGTCCCCTGGTAGAGAAAGATCTTCAGGGTTGATCTCATGATTATGAGAGAAGAGGATAAACGACTTCTGCAGCTCGCCTCCCAGAAAGGAGCATGGCTCCAAAAGTCGGCCCCATGCGGGGGAGACCGTAACAAGTGGTAACCGCCATTCCCGTAACCACGAGGCCAGGATGGATTTCTCCAGTGTGCTCGACAACCAGATCTTCGGACCTTTCCACCCACATGGCCCCGAAGCCTTGGGTCTTAAAAAGCCCTCTCTCCTCGAGCTTCCGGGCGACTACGGCGTCATGGCCAGTGGCATCGATGACTACTTTCGCTTCCAAGGCCACTGGGTCGACGCAAGTGATCTCCCGGGGCATGGCGCTCACTGGCGTCCAAT
>JACRCA010000253.1 GCA_016234425.1 Deltaproteobacteria bacterium
GGTAGCAATCGTGTATCCATCGGCTTTGGCGGCAACCAAATTGGCCAGTCCGGTATTCCCAGATGCACCCGGAATGTTGGAGACTGGAATGGCCACGCCCAAGATTTTTTCAGCCAAATGACCGATCGTCCGGGCCATCTGATCTGCCCCTCCGCCAACACCCCAGGTGCAAATGAAATCAATGGGCCGGTCTGGGTATTTCTCGGCGGTCCAAACCGGAGTGCTCAGCATCAGAAAAAGGACTGGAAAGAATAAAACTTTTAGTGTCTTTTTGAACATTTTATTTTCCTCCTTGAATGATCTATTTTTTCGCTAATCGGTGATCATTTTTTATATTATACCTCGGATTGGCCAGAAAAGCTTTTTTCAAGGTGTCCCCGCGAAGTCCATTGCGCAGCGCTTCCAAGGCCAGAATGTCTTCCGGGGGTACATTGCCCAGGCTGACATTGGGCCCGAAGCGCAGGATGAGAAATTGCTGCTGGTCTTTTATGGGTGCTTCCCACTCCAGCTTGGCGATGTCATCCACCCCTCTGATGATGGCGTCGACCTCAGCGGATTTGGGTTTCCCATCCTTATCGTAAATACCTACTCCTTTGCCCGCCTCCCTTGCCTCTACGATCACTTTGAAGGCTCCGTTGGACAAATCGGCGGCGATCTCTTCATGCATCTTGGATGTAGCAATGGCTTCGTTAGGGTCTTTTTTTCCTACCTCGGAAACGACCATGAAGCCCATATCCACAGCGCGCTTGATGCAGTCCCCGCGTGTCTGCAGGTCGATTTCGATTGTGCCGTCAGAAACTTCGATGGCGTTGAAACCGAGTTCCTTGCAGCGCTTGAGGTATTTGGGGTAGACGCCCTGCCATACGGATACCTCCAGGAAGGTTCCGCCCGGGCAAATCCAAATATCCCTGTCCTTCACCATTTCCACTTTTTCCATGAGGTAATCGAGGTCCAGGAAGGCGCTGGTGCCGAAAGTCAATTTAATAAAGTCGATCACCTCCGCAGCCGAATCGAGCAAGTCCTGGGTTGCCCCCAAGCCTAACCCTTTATCGATGATCATGGTTACGCCTTCTTTACGCGGTTTCATAGTCCGCCCAGGAACTGGCATTTCAAACACCCCATCAAAAGCTTTTACTCGACTCATCTTAGATTCCCTCCATGCAATTTTTTGCTCCGGCCAAGACGGACTTAACCGGATTCAGTTGAACTTCGTTAACAAAGCGAGTCATGACTTGTAAGCGCTTGCGCATAAGTTCGGGGGTATCGAAGCTTTCCACGGGGATCACGTCGTAAAAAACGAGCGTGGGACCAAGTTTTTCTGTGGCATTGTCAAAGAGGATCTTAACAATCTTTTCCTTCCGGGTGATGGTTTTCACGATGGGAGTATCACGCCCAGATTCGATTCGGGCGTCAACCACAGTCACTCGAGGGTTTAAATAGCGAGGCTGGGCGGCGATGTGTCTCATATCAATGGCAATCTTGTAACCCCAGACATCGGTGACTCCTGGAGGAATTTCCACTTTCAGCTTTTCATGGGCTTTGGGGAAATCATAAATCAAGTTTCCCAGGCGGATGTTGTCGTATAGAGAGCCCATATAGAATTCATAACCTTTGTCCGTAAAGCGGAAGTGGGTCATTTCCGTGCTGAATATTCTCCAATCCTCTTCCAAACCCTTAAGCAGGAAAACGGTCTTTCCGGCTCCCGCTCCGCCCACGACCAACAGGAGAGTATTTCGACTCGGGCTAAACATGGAGCTGGCATGAAAACTGTAGATGTTGTGGTACCGTTCTAAGGTAACCAGCAGGTACTTGAAGAAAAGACCCAGGTTGCCAAAAAGAGAATAGCGATTATCGGAGCACTCCCTCTCATAGCGGGTGAAATCCCCCGTACAAGTACAAACCTTCTCGGTGACCTTAGCTTGGGGCTGCACATTGAAGTCATCGATAACCACGAAGTATGAATCCAGGTTCTCGGTGAAGGGAATGGGCTCAATGGAATGGATGTCTGTAAGCAGGGATTCCATGACCTGACCTTGGAAGTAGCGAGGCTCCGTAATTAGCTTTTCATTGTTAGAAAGAAGGCCCATCCTGGCCTCCACAATTTTCACAGCCCTTTTGAACATAGCCACCCCTTATTTTTTTCTTTTTCGCGGATACATAATAGCTGCCTGGGCTGCGGCCAGGCGGGCGATGGGCACGCGGTAGGGTGAGCAGGAGACGTAATCCATGCCCACCATGTGGCAGAACTCTACGGAGCTGGGGTCGCCGCCGTGCTCTCCGCAGATGCCCACTTCCAGGTTGGGGTTGGTTTTTCGTCCCTTTTCCACCCCGATGCGGATGACTTCGCCCACACCAGTTCGGTCGATGGAGACAAAGGGGTCAAAATCCAAGATCCCCGTCTCGCGGTAAAAGGGAAGGAATTTCCCGGCGTCGTCTCGGGAGAGGCCGAAAACTGTCTGGGTGAGGTCATTGGTTCCGTAGGAGAAGAATTCGGCGACTTCAGCGACTTGGTCAGCAGTGATGGCTGCCCGCGGGAGCTCGATCATGGTACCTACCATGTACTTAATTTTCCTGCCGGTCTGGGCCATGACTTCTTTGGCCACGTGATCCACGATTTCTCTCTGGGCCCGAAGCTCGTTCACGTGCCCTACCAAGGGGATCATGACTTCAGGAATGACCCTTACCCCTTCCTTCGCCACCTCCCCGGCAGCCTCAAAAATGGCCCGGGCCTGCATCTCGGTGATCTCAGGGTGGCTAATGCCCAAGCGACATCCTCTGTGACCCAACATGGGGTTGGCTTCCTTTAGGCTTTCGGAACGTTCCTTGAGCTTCTTGAAAGGCACACCCATCTCCTGAGCCAGCTCTTCGATCTCTCGATCGGTGTGCGGGAGGAATTCGTGGAGTGGAGGGTCGAGGGTGCGGATGATCACTGGGTAGCCATCCATGGCCCTGAAGATGCCGATAAAATCATCTTTCTGCATGGACATGATTTTGGCCAGGGCGCGACGGCGTTCCTCAGCCGTGTCCGATAGGATCATTTCCCGCACGGCCGAAATTCGTTCGGCCTCGAAGAACATATGCTCCGTGCGGCAAAGACCTATTCCCGTAGCCCCAAAAAGCCGGGCGGCTGTGGCATCGCGGGGTGTATCGGCATTGGTGCGGACGCCCAGCTCGGCAAATTCATCAGCCCAGGACATCAGCTTGGCAAAATGCTGATAAATCAGGGAATCCTGGGGCGGGATTTTTTTCTCGATCAAAACCTGGACGATCTCTGAGGAGCTGGTGGGAAGCTCGCCCTGAATGACCTCACCGGTGGTGCCGTCGATGGAGATGAAGTCCCCTTCGTGGAGGGTCCGGCTGTTTACTTCCATGGAAGCAGTGGCATAATTGATGTTCAGAGCCGTGCAACCGACGACGCATGGCTTTCCCATCCCGCGGGCTACTAAGGCTGCATGGGAGGTCATCCCCCCTCGGGAAGTTAAGATTCCTTCGGCGGCGTTCATCCCATGGATGTCTTCTGGCGAAGTCTCCATGCGGATGAGAACGCTTTTTTGCCCCTGCTTGGTTAGTTCCATGGCCCGCTCTGGGTTGAATACGGCTCGGCCACAAGCTGCCCCCGGACCGGCATTCAAGCCTCTAGCCAGGAGTCTTCCTGCCTTGATCGCTTCTCTTTTAGCTTGTGGTTCAAAGATGGGTGCCAGCAGCTGATTTAACGAATCAGGGTCAATGCGCAGGAGGGCGGTCTTTTGGTCGATCAATTTTTCTTCGACCATCTCCGCGGCGATGCGCAAAGCGGCAAAGGCCGTGCGTTTTCCCGTGCGGGTCTGGAGCATCCAGAGCCTTCCCTGCTGCACGGTAAACTCGATGTCCTGCATATCCTTGTAATGCTTCTCCAGACCCTGATAAATTTTATCTAGTTCTTCGTATACTTTGGGGAAGGTTTCTTCCATGGAGGGAAGGGCAGCATCGGTCTGGCGGGCCAGGCTGATGGGCTGAGGGGTGCGGATGCCGGCTACCACGTCTTCTCCCTGGGCATTGGGTAAGAATTCTCCGAAGAAAACTTTTTCCCCTGTTGCCGGGTCACGGGTGAAGGCGACACCCGTAGCGCTTTCTCCGCCCATGTTTCCAAAGACCATGGCCTGAACGTTGACTGCCGTGCCCCAATTTCCCGGGATCTTGTTCAACTTCCGGTAAGTGATCGCTCGGGGATTATCCCAGGATTCGAAGACCGCGCCGATTGCCCCCCAGAGCTGTTTTTGCGGGTCGTCGGGAAAGGGTTTGCCTGTTTCTTGCCTGACGATTTCTTTGAATTCCCCGACCAGGTCTTTCCAGTCCACAGCACTGAGGTCTATGTCCAGCTTAGCCCCTTTTTGCTTTTTCTTCTTCCTGATCCACTCTTCCATCTTCTCCCGGTCCACGCCAAGCACTACGTCGCTGTACATCTGGATAAAACGCCGGTAGGAATCATAGGCAAAACGCTCATCCCCAGACTTCTCGATCAGGCCTGGGAGAGTCTTTTCGTTCAGCCCGAGGTTGAGAATCGTATCCATCATCCCGGGCATGGAGACGCGGGCGCCAGAGCGAACGGAAAGAAGGAGGGGATTCTTCGGGTCTCCAAACTTTGCCCCCATGACCTTTTCCAGTTTGGCCAAACCTTTCTTGATCTGTTCCTTCAGGCCCGCCGGGTATTTCTTTTTATTGGCGTAATAAGCTGTACACACCTCGGTAGTGATGGTGAAACCTGCTGGAACCGGGATCTTTAAGTTGGTCATCTCCGCTAGATCGCAACCCTTCCCGCCGAGAAGGTTGCGCATCCTGCTGTTTCCCTCAGCCTTTCCTGCACCGAAGAAATAAACGTATTTTTTAGTCATCTCTCTTCCTCTTCGTTAAAGTTGATTATGGGAATACTGGAATACTGGAATATTGGAATATTGTGATAATACCTGTCATTTCATCCATCCCTCAACTTATATTCTTTTTTTCCCATCATTCCATTGTTCCATTATTCCTGTTTTCCTTTTTTGGGCAACGGGAAATTGACATAACGGAGCGCCGGCTGTCCACTCAGAACCCGGTCAACGTCTTCGGCCACGGCCCCGATGACTTTCTCCTGGGCTTCGTACGTGAGGCCGGCGGTGTGGGGAGTGAGAACCACGTTCTCGAATCCATGGAGAGAACTTTCGGCTGAAGGTGGTTCTTTCTCTCGGACATCCAGGGCCGCACCTGCAAGCAAGCCCTGCTTCAAAGCGCGACCCAGATCCTCCTCGACCAGGATCTCGCCCCGGGAGGTATTGATGAGGAATGCCGTGGGCTTCATTTTTCTAAAAGCCTTTTCATTCAGGATTCCCCGGGTCTCCTCATTCAGCGGAAGATGGACGGTGAGGAAGTCGGATTCCACAAGAAGCTGGCCGAAGGGAACCAGGGTGGCTCCGGATTCGGTGACGTGAAGGCTGGCGGAAGAGAGATAAGGGTCATGAGCAATAATCCGCATGCCGAAACTCTTAGCCCTCAGGGCCACGCGAAACCCGATTTTACCCAGTCCCAGGATTCCCAAGGTCTTGCCCATGATTTCGCAGCCGTGGTATTTTTTTCGGTCCCACCCGCCGCTTTTCACAGAGCGATCGGCACCCGGAATTTTTCTGGCCATAGCCAAGAGCAGGGCGAAAACGTGCTCGGCCACAGAGACGGCATTTTCTTCCGGGCTGTAGCAAACCACCACTCCGGCCTGGGAGGCAGCCTGGATGTCGATGTTGTCATAACCCGCTCCAGTCCGGCCGATGACTTGAAGTACTCTGGCCTTCAATAACAGGGAAGCCGTGACTTTTGTCTGATTGCGGACAACCAGGGCGTCGGCGGTTTCGATGGCCTCCTCTAAGGCTGATCCTTTCTTCCAGAGCTCTGGGTCGAGATGAACTTGATATCTTTCTTTTAGGCGCTCTATGCCCGTTCCCGCTATGTCCTCAGAGATGAGTATTTTTTTCGGCAGCGCCATATTCAATCCTTTCCTCTTCCTAGATATTCTCGCTCTGGGTCTACATCCCGGCGCAAAATGTTCAACTCTTCGGTAGTGGGCAATTCCACCGTGCTCACCACAGAAGCGGCCCCAACCTTAAATCCCGTATTTTCCCGAACTTGCTCAAGGGTGATGCCCGGCATCAGCTTGACCACCTGCAATTTTCCCTTTGTTTTATCGATCGACATAACGGTTAGATCCGTGACCACAGTCAATTCCGGTTGAGTCATTTTCAGTCCGGCTTTTTCCCGCCCGTCGGGGCCATCAATGTATCCCGGGCTGGTAAGGTAAAAGCAATGTTCGGGGAATCTCCTTTTTTCGTGGGGAGTGATGACCAGGATGCGCTTGGCGAGAGAGGCAATGTCGTTAGCTCCTCCGCTACCAGGAAAGCGCACCTTGGGATGCTGGTAATCTCCCAGCACCGTGCTGTTGATGTTGCCAAATTGGTCGATCTGGGCTCCCCCCAAAAACCCTAAATCCACCATGCCCCGCTGGAGCAGACAGCCGAGAACCTCACGCAGCGTCCCCAGTTTGGCCGCCCGATACATGGCCTTAGGGTCGGAGACAGAAATGGGGACGGGCAGGACCTGGGGGGATATGGGGCCGGTTTCCACGACAAAGCACAGATTCGGGGCGTGGGTCTTCTGAGCAAACATGGCTGCCACCATGGGAATTCCCGTGCCCACGAAAACCATTTCCCCATCCCGGATATGCCTGGCGGATTCGATGATCATCAGCTCTTCCAGATTAAAATCTACGGACATCGTTTCCCTCTCAAAATAAATTAACCGCTGAGAACGCAGAGAACGCTGCGCTAGGCGGTCTCCGCGTGCTCAGCGGACTCTGCGGTGAAAGATTATTTTTTACATCTCAAACCATCTTCATCATCTCTTGCCGGAGGGAGTTATATTTCTTCAACCCCCCAACCTTTTCCAAGTATTCATCGAAGGATTTACAGGAATAGATGTATTTCTCCAGGTATTCCCAAAAAGCTGTACCTCCTTCCCGGGCGCACCCCTGATATTCCAATATGTGTTCTGGGTCATATTGATAGTACCGGTAAGTAGAAGTCGGATGCGCTCCCCAGGGCTGGAGAACGATGGCACTCACGTAAACGTATGGAATGGTCGTTCTTTCAGGATATTTGCGGATTTCTTCGGAAGGGATAATTTCTTCGCAGGAGGCGATGACCATCTTGGAGGCTCGGATCATCTCCGGCTCATGGGTCAGAAAGCCTTCGATGATTAAATTGCCCTGCTCATCAGATTTCTGGACGTGGATGATGGAGACATCCGGGTTCAGCGCCGGAAGAAGGACCACCTTTTCTCCTGGGTTCCACGGGTTTTCTATCATTTCAAATTTTTTCCCCGTGGATGCGGCTTTCTTGTACAGAATATCTGATCCCAAAAGGCTCTGGATGGGCATGAAGGGCAGGCCCATCTCTCCAGCTAAAAAGCGGGTGACCATGGCCAGGTGACTATAATCTTCATTCTCCAGCCTGCCCTGTTCAATGGCTTTTCTCCAGCAGAAGGTGGTTCCAAAACGTTCCAGGTTGCCGGTGCCACATTCCGTTCGCCGAACCAAACCAGCCCCTACCAGAAGATCCATGGGGATCGAAAGGTTGCAGCCCACCAGGGTAAGATCCCTCTTCTTTTGCCGGATGATTTCGTGATAGACGGCCATGGCACTCCGGCCAATCGTCTGGCCGCCCATACCAATGATGGCCCCATCAAACACAAATCGACTGACCGCTTCGGCGGCAGTCATCATTTTACTCATTCTTTCTCTTTATTTCCCGTAGAGATCTTTCCATACTTCGTCCAGACCCAGATCTTTCAGCTTCTCGGCTGTGGGGATTCCGTTTCCGTCCCACCCCCGCAGTTTATAATAGTCGTCGAGCAGCGAATCCAATTCCTGCGGGGGGCAGTACATTCCTTGGGATGGGCCGGAGGGAATGGGCTGATTGGTAGTCCGGAATGGTAATTGATCGTCCTTCCGGCCTATCCCTTCCCGGCAGTTAAAGCCCCTTTCCAGGTTGTAGATACGCTCTCCCAATTTCTCCACTTCTCCCAGGTTCAAGGACCAGCCGGTCACTGCATTGATCATTTTCACGTAATTCTCATTGATCAGCCCGCCGTACCCCCGTTCACTGGCAAATCGGCATTGGGTAAGAGAATCATCTAAAGCTGTGAAGTTCTGAGTGCGCACGGCAAATGAAGGCTGCCCGTGGGCTTTTGTGCGATCGAATTCTCCCGCATACTGAAGGGTGGGGCGGGCATCATGATGACTTCCCCCCCGGGTTGCCGTGGCATAACCGATCCCCATGCCTTTCAGGGCCCGCGTAGAGTGTCCGGCCACTTCCAGCTTCTTTACGCAATAAAGAAGGTCGGCAGCTTCATTGCCCAATCTTTGAGCTAAGCGGAAAGAGCCCTCTGCTAAAACATCCCCCAATCCCTGCCGTTTACCAGTCTCTTCGACAAGCTCTTGAATCAAAGACGCATCGCCGAAGCGGAGCGTACGCCCCCTGGCATCTTGAGGAGTGAGGTATCCTTTTTCAAAACATTCTAAGGCAAAAGAAAGAGTGACTCCCATGCTGATAGTATCCAAGCCCCACTGATCGCAGAGGGCATTGAGCTTAAGCAGAGAGGCTGGATCCCAATTTTCCACCATGGAGCCGAGAGAGAAAAGGGTCTCGTATTCAGGCATTTTCCAGCGCAGGCCATCTTGAGACATGGGGAGGCGAAGGGTTTTGCCGCAGGCGATCGGACAGCCAAAACAGGTATCGTTGCGCTCGAAGAAGAGCTCTTTTATGCGTTCTCCCCCAATCTCGGAAGCACGGGAGCTGTATTCCTCCTGCAGGTTGCGCACGCCCAGTCCTCCAATGGTGTTAATCATGTTGACCAGAACAGGAGTTCCTAAGTTCTTCAAGCCAGCGGTCCCCTTTTCCATTACTTCTTTTCGAGAGTCAATTAGTTCGCGCAGACTATTCAGGTCGGCAACCTGAGTCTTTTGCGCACCCTTTACCACCACTGCCTTGACATTCTTGGAACCGAGAACGGCACCCACTCCTCCTCTTCCCGATACTCCTTCCCGTCCGCGCCAGTAATGAACCAAGCAGGCAAAACGGACTAACTTCTCTCCGGCCGGTCCAATGGCTACGGCATCTGCATCTTCACCCTCAAGGGCATGGATGGCATCCACTGTTTCCCGGGTCCTCTTCCCCCAGAGAGATGAGGCCGGCTTGAACCGGGCTCCCTGCTCATCCACGAGTAGGTACACGGGTTCCTGGGACTTGCCCGTAATGGCGATTGATTCAAAGCCGGTGCGCTTTTGGGTAATGGCAAAGCGCCCGCCAAACGTAGAGTCAAAGAAAAGACCGTTGAGCGGGGATTTCGTGGCCACGTAAGCTCGACTCGTGCTAGGTACAGGCGTATCTGTGATCGGGCCTACTCCAAATACTACGACATTCTCCGGAGAAAATGGGTCGCCCCCCGGCTTCAGCCTCTCGTAGAGGATCTTGGCGGCAAACCCATTAGCGCCCAAATATTTGCGGGCAAAGGCTTCATCGAAATTTTTTACGGTGGAGCTTTGTTTCTCCAGGTCGATGTGCAATATTCTTCCGCCATATCCGTTCATCGTTTTCTCCCCCTCCGCCTCTTTACTTGATGCTCGCGCCTGGATTCATTGGTTTTGTAGCATTCTCGGAAAGCCTGGATTCCTGCTCTCACTGAATCAAGGTTTATACAAAGACCTGCCTAAGTCGAAGGCCTTGAGGTTGAGTTGCTCGGTCCCTGGGGGGACGCTCTCTTTGAGGCAAGCCTTGATCAGTTCCGCTTCGATAACCTTCGTCCCCTCCACCATGGCCCCGAGCATTACAACGTTGGCTACCATCTGCTTCCCTAAATCCTTGGCGGCTGAGGTGGAAGGGATGGGGACCTGCCGCAGTTTGGGCTTTTCCTTGATTTTCACCAGGTCGGAATCGTAAAAAACCAGACCCTCTTCTTTCACATCGCCGATTAATTTGTCATAGGCTTCTTGGGACATTACCACGAAAACATCCGGATTGACCACGCCCACATTCGTAATTTCCTGGTCATCGATGACCACGTTGCACTGGCTAGCTCCCCCTCGAGCTTCCGTGCCATAGGACTGGGTTTGGGCAGCCTGTTTGCCGGCATAGAGCGCTGCGGTTTTGCCGAGAAGAATGCCAGCCAGGAGTAACCCCTGGCCTCCAAATCCAGCAAAACGAATTTCTTGCCGTGACATCGTCCTACTCCTTCTGGTGCTTTTTCAATAATTCCTGGTACCGTTCAACGATGCCGGAGCGTTCCGGGCGATGGACGAATTCCCCCAGAAGATACTTTCCGGCTAACTCTTCTTTGGGCAGTTTCTCGGCTTCTTTTTTCGATACCGTATGTTCCTTGATCCATTTCAACACATCCTGCGGCTGGCTGTTCTTCAGCACGTAACGGCCGAAATTAGTGGGGCACTGCAGTAGAACTTCGATAAAGGCCAGGCCCTTAGTTTGAATTCCCTTCTTGATGGAGTTGACCAGGGGCTTGAAGTCGGTGGACCGCCAGCGAGCCACATAACTGGCGCCGGCGGCCACAGCCAACTGACCCATGTCAAAGGGGTCCTCGATGTTCCCGTAGGGAGTGGTGGTGGTTACCGCTCCGACTGGAGAAGTGGGAGCCACCTGCCCGCCAGTCATGCCATAGATGCCGTTATTGAAAAGAATGGCCGTGACGTCTAAATTTCTGCGGCAGGCATGGATGAAATGATTGCCCCCGATGGCCGCGCAATCTCCATCCCCGGTGAAAAGGATAAAATTCAAATCCGGTCGGGCCATCTTCAGGCCAGTGGCCACAGCAAAAATTCGCCCATGATGGGCATCCACATTGTCTCCCATCCAGGTAGAGTAGGTGATGCGGCTGCTGCATCCCACTCCCTGGACCCATACGGTATCTTTAGGCGTTAGGCCTAACTCATCTATAGCGAGTAAGGTGGCGTGGACCACCTGGCCGATGCCGCATCCTGGGCAAGCCATGTGGGGCATGCGTTCCTTCCGCAGGTATTTGGCCACCAGCGGATGCAGGACCTTAAGGGTTTCGCCAACGGTACTCATTTATATAGTCTCCTTATCTCATTGAAGATCTGAGCAGGAAGATGGGGTTCCACGCCTCCTGAACCCAGGTGGTAGACTTCTGCCTTTCCTTTAGCCGCCCGAGCCACCTCACGAGAAAGTTGCCCGTCGATGTTCAATTCGCAAACGAGAATGGTCTTCACTTTCTCGGCGACCTGGAGAACTTACCCGTCGGGGAAGGGCCAGACGATGATCGGCCGAAAGAATCCGACTTTCATTCCTTTTTCCCGCGCCATATCCACAGCGGCAATAGCTGGACGGGCATTCCCGCCGTAGGCAATGATAGCGAAATCGGCATCTTCCATTTTCTGTCTCTCCACCCGGACCAGCTTGTCCAAATTCTCGGTAACCTTCAGAACCAGGCGCTTAGCCATTTTTTCTTGGATTTCTTGGGCAGTGCTGGCATACCCTTTGGAAGTGTGGGTATAGGGCGAGACGCATATCCCATAACCTTCGCCAATGTTTGGAAAGGGGTAGTTAATGACTCCAGGCGTATCTAAGGGATACATGACGAACTGTTCGGGAGGAACAGTGGGTTTAATCCGCTTCGCCACGTTCAATTGAGACTCTTCTGGAATGACCAAAAGTTCGCGGGTATGCCCAACAGTTTCATCGCTGAGCAGAAAAACTGGGCAGCGGAAGATTTCGGAGAGATTGAAGCATTCGATCATCAGGTCGAAAGCTTCTTGCGTAGATTTGGGCGAGAGGGCGATGATGCAATTGTTTCCTCCTGCCGATCCATACCGCACGGTATAGAAATCTCCTTGTCCCACCCGGGTAGCTACCCCGTTGCTCGGGCCAGCACGCTGGATGTCCACCACTACGTATGGAATCTCGTTCTTAATTCCCCAACCCAAACCTTCTAATTTTAAGCTGATCCCCGGGCCAGAAGAGATGGTCATGGCCTTCAAGCCGCCTACAGAAGCAGCCCCCACAGCGTGGATCGAGGCCAATTCATCTTCCATTTGCAAGCAGACCCCGCCTACCTCCGGTAAGCGCCGGGCCATAGCTTCAGAGGTCTCCGAAGAAGGCGTGATGGGATAACCGGCAAAAAAGCGGCAGCCGGCGGCAATGGCGCCTTCGGCAATGGCCTCGTCGCCCTGGACGAAATATTTTCCTGGCTTGATTCCCGATGGCATCAGCGACCCTCCTTTCCTTTGGGTCGAGCTTTCTTTTTAGTTTTTTCCAGGAAGATGGCGAAATCGGGACAGTAAAGGTCGCAAAGCCCGCATTCCGTGCATTCTTCCTCGCGCACCGGACGGGGCAAACGGTATCCTTTCTGGTTCATCTCCTCCGATAGGTCGTAGACTTTCTTGGGGCAAAAATCGATACAAAACCCGCAACCCTTACAGAAGTCTTTGATGATGGTAATGGCCATTAACAAGCCTCCCTTCTCCACTGCCAAAGACCCGAGCAGGAATAGCCCGCAAAATACAACTACAGAATTCTATCGCCATCCTTTTCAAAGGGTCAAGGAGAAAATCAGCTTGTCTCCCTTCACTTTTTGAGGTCACGAATGATCACTGATTAACCGGGCGGGAGGGTGATGAAGGAGGGAGCATCGGCGGGAAAAGGATATATCCGGAGTCCCCACTTCCCTTCCGCCAAGGAAAGGCGGGAGCGGAGGAATCCAGGGCATCCTCGGCTGAAGCCCCGCCCCTGCCGATGGAAGAACTAACGCCTTATGATCCCGACAGAATCACCCTCTCGCCCGGATCCAGCGCTGGATGATCCTCCCAGGCCCGGGGGTTCAGGGCGCTTCGCTTGGCCTCATGAGGCGCTGGTGGTTTCAGGGATGGGGGCGGAAAAGGCACCCGGCCTCATTCTGCGGAGACCTGGCTGGAACCTTTGAGAAAGGCTTTTTCCCGGCCGATGCTGCCCGCGCTCATCGCCCCGAACCCCGGGCCACGA
>JACRCA010000258.1 GCA_016234425.1 Deltaproteobacteria bacterium
AGCAGAACAACATCACCACCCAGGCCGGCCATAAAGGATGTAACCAATGGTCTCCTTTCCAGATCATAGAGAGTAGCCCGGACTTCATGAATCAGGTTTCCACCCCTCATCGCACCGCCATAAGAGGTACTCGTTTCCACAGTACCCACTGCTTTTGCCTGAGGAAAAGCCTCGGCAATCTGGGCCGTGGGCCAGGGTCGAACCCAACGGGGCCTCACCATCCCTACCTTTACCCCTTGTTTTCTAAGATGATTGATGGCTGACTTGCATGTGTTGGCGTGAGCCCCTTGGATAAAGAAGGCGATCTCTGCATCCTCCATATTAAACTTTTCAAGAAATGGATCGTAAGAACGGCCCAAAATACGATGGAAATCATCCGTGGCCTCCTCGAGCACCTTTGGTACTTCCAAAAAGGTCATCGCCCTTTGGGCATCCATGGGTGCTCCTTGATCGGGCCGAATTTGAGGGCCGTGGGAGACTGGACAGAGAGGACTCAGCGGATGAGGAGCCCTGTAAGGGGGCAGAAACTCCCTGACCTGGGAGAGTTCAGGTAGAATGACCCTATCCGCTATATGGGATAGGAAATAACCATCCTGGCAGACGAATTGGGGAAGCATCACGCGAGGATCTTCTCCCACCCGGTAGGCGATCAACGTATTGTCAAAAACCTCCTGAGGGGTAGAAGCCCAACCCATTAACCAGCCTTGATCTCTCGCAGACATGGCATCAGTATGTTCCGAACCAAAGTCACCTGGAGGGTCGAGGGTTCTATCTGCAATGGCCATCTGAATGGGATAGCGACCACCGGCTGCTGGACTATATACTTCGAAGGCATAGGTGACTCCGACTCCGGAGCTTCCAGTATAGGCGCGAGCGCCACAGGCTGAGGCCCCAAGCACTGCCGAGACCTGAGCATGCTCACCTTCACCGTGGATAAATTCCGCATCCAGCTCCCCATTGGCAACCATTTTTGCAAGCTCCATCATGATGGCTGTGTAGGGACGAATGGGGTAGGAGCAGATGACCTCCACTTCTGCAAATTTTGCACCCTGGGCTGCTGCGGCACAGCCGCTAAGCATCTTTTCTTGAGCCATAGTATCTCCTCTTTCTTAAAAAGGTTTTTCTAAACGAACCACCCCATCCTCAAAATCGAGTTCTGGGACAGCGGTCAGGGCGTCCGTCGGGCATTCATAAATACAGATCTGACAGCCTTTGCAATACTTCCAGTTCCATTCCATTTGATCCTCTTTCTCATCATAAGACCAGCAGGGTTCTGGACAGGAGACGTAACAGGTGAGACATCGTGTACATTTCTCATGGTCAATTACCGGGCGAACGGTCCTCCAGTTAGAAGTGATGAAAAGCTCCTGTTCCCTGACCGGGCCAGGGGTGATCGCTCCAAAAGGTACTTCTCTATCTTTGGGAACCTTTATTGCCATAGCACTCTCCTTTCTATAAATATTATTGAATAACTCCTAACTTCAAACTAATTAGCCTCCCCAGAAATACTCAGCGCGGGGCTTTCGAAACTTTTGGATTTTAACCTCAATATACCCACGCTCCATGGCTGCGACGTCGCTCACAATCTTGGCGAGATTCTCTTTCTTCACCATACCCATCACTTTTGCCATGGCTCCAAGGATAGGGGCCGCAATGCCACTTCCAATGCCTACTGCGTCCACACCACCTTCCGAGCCAGAAAAGTCAACGGTGCGAATCCCGGAGAGGCCATCTGCATCCACTGTAGCAATAGCACCCAGCACATTGGCATTGGGGATGAATTTAAGCATATAGTCGATAGGGCGGTTTGTATTGATCACAAGAAGGCCACCCTCAGGCATCCCCCTTAGTACATTCATCCCTTTAATGATGGTGGGTTCAACGATCACGACGGCATCAGGATGGTTATTGGTATAGAGATATTTCATCTCAATCTCTTCATCACTGATCCTGGCGTATTTACGAGTTGTCACGTGCACACGGTCTGGTAGATCCTCATAATTATCAAAGGCTTGGACAAATTTACCCTCCATCTTTGCAGCCTGGGCAAAGGCATTGACAATATCGCGGGCCTCTTTATCCATCACGACCCCTCGTGTCCAAACAGTTATTTCAGTTACTTTAGCCATAAACAGTTACCTCCTTCATGGAATATGGATTAAAACAAAACTTGGCTGGAAAGGGAAACCTCACCTCCCCACCCTAGGTGAGGTCAAGGGCCATAATAAGGAAATCTATTCCTTCCTAACCTCTCCTTTCTTTTTGAATAGGATATCCTCTACATCTTCCAGATGCCGACGCATTGCCTGCCGGGCCGCTCTTCCATTGCCATTTTTAATAGCTGCGAGGATATTGAGATGGCCATGAAGGGATTTCTTCTTCCTCTCTTCGGTTTGAAGGTACTTTTCGCGGGTTTTGCTCAAAAGGTCAAAAAGGGCAAGCAGAAGACGTTCTAAAATCCTGTTTTTTGACATCCGGGCCAGAAGGTGGTGAAATTTGGTGTCCGTCTGTATGGGATTCTTACCATTGGTAACTTCTTTTTCTTGTTCCTTGAGGATATCCTCTAACTCATTGATCTCACCGGGCGTTGCATTTTCTGAGGCAAGCTGGGCGACCTCGGATTCGATGATTTTACGGATGTGAAAGATATCGATTAGATCGTCCTTCTCGTGAAAGAGGGATGCCGCCAGAGGCTGTACCAGGGCTTCCTCACTGGATGCGATCACATAGGTCCCATCGCCTTGGCGCCTCGAAACGAGCTTCATCGTTTCCAGAGAAAAGACGGCCTCCCGCACCGTGGCTCTGGATACTTTAAAGGTTTCTGAGAGTTCCCTCTCAGTGGGAAGCTGGTCACCCCGCTTCAATTTTCCCTTCTCAATAAGATGACGGATCTGTTTGACAATATCTTCGTAGGCCCGCTTCTTTTTCACCGCTTTGAGCATCAAGAGCCTTCCTCACCTTCCCGTAGTTCTTTGATCGCTTCTTTAAAGTGCCTTCCGTTGATGAGAAGTTGATTGGAGGACCTTTTCTCTGGAGCATGAATAGATTCGGAGATGGCCTTCATGGTGGCACTTCTACAGATCGATGCGATTTGGGAACCTACCATCCCTTCAGTCAATTGAGCTAACTCGAGGAGGTCTACATCGCTGCCTAAGGGTTTTTCTCTGGTGTGGACCCGAAAGATCTCGATCCGCTCTTCCTTATTCGGGACAGGAAATTTAAGTACATAATCGAGCCTACCTGTACGCCTCAAGGCAGGATCGAGTAAATCTTCCCGATTTGTGGCTCCGAGGACGATCACCTGAGAAAGTTCGCTTAAATTATCCAGCTCGTTAAAAAACTGACTGGCCATGCGTTCCACGGCTCCACCATCCGTTGAAACTCTGCGGGTTGACACTAAAGCATCGATCTCATCGAAGAAGAGGATACAGGGCGCCGATTGCTTGGCTTTTTTAAAGATCTGGTGGAGTGCTTTTTCTGATTCTCCCAGCCATTTCGAAAAAAGAATTGGGCCACTAATGGATATGAAATTCAAACCCGTCTCCCCGGCCAAGGCTTTGGCCATAAGCGTCTTTCCTGTACCGGAAGGACCTGAGAAAAGAATCCCTTTCGGGGGATGCATTTTGCCAACCTGAAAAAGGTCCGGATATTTATTGGGCCAATCGACAATGGAGATGAGGGTTTCTTTGATCTTGCTCAATCCACCAATATGATGCCACCTCACTGTAGATCTTTCCGTATAAAATTCACGCGTAGCTGTGGGTTCAATCTCACGGAGAGCTGTCAAAAAGTCTTCCATTGTGATCTGTAGATTTTCGGGAGTGGCGAGCGTCGAATCGAGACGATTTTCCTCTTGGGCGGATAGGTATTTCCTTAAGGCCACCATTCCTCCCTCCTTACATAATGCCTCTAAATCGGCTCCTACAAAGGCATGGGTGATCTGGGCAAGACGGTCCAGATCGACATCAGGAGCCAGAGGCATACGACGACTGTGGATCTTGAGGATGGCTCGACGGCCTTCCACATTGGGTACAGGGATCACGATCTCGCGGTCAAAACGGCCAGGCCTTCTCAGGGCCGGATCGATCATCTCCGGGATATTGGTTGCCCCAATGACGATCACATGTCCACGAGAAACCATTCCATCCATCAGGGCGAGGAGTTGGGCCACAACCCTTTTTTCGACATCTCCTAAAACCTCTGCTCTTCTTGGGGCGATGGCATCTATTTCATCGATGAAGATGATACTGGGTGCATGGCGCGATGCCTCTTCAAAAATTTCCCTCAGTCTCGCCTCGCTTTCACCATAAAATTTATGAATAATTTCTGGTCCATTTACCCTCATGAAATGGAGTTTGGTCTCGCTCGCAATCGCTCGAGCGATCAGAGTTTTACCCGTTCCTGGGGGGCCATAGAGGAGCACCCCTTTTGGCGCCTCAATACCCAGCCTTTCAAAAACCTCAGCATAACGGAGGGGAAGCTCCACCATCTCCCTGACGAGCCTTAATTCATTATCAAGTCCCCCTATGTCCTCATAGGAAACATGCGAAGGTGCCTCAATGGCGAAATCGGGTTTCTTTAAGAGAAATTTGGTTTTTTGGTTGATGATAACCCCCCCTGTAGGAGACGTGGCTTCTACGCGAAAAAACCGATCCTTGCCTGCGATGAAAGGGACGTTGATTTTATCCCCTGCGATCACGGCTAACCCTTGAAGGACTTTTGAAAATTGATCCAGCTCTTTCTCTTCGGGAAGGACATTTGTAAAATCGAGGGGGCTAAGGATCACGGTGGTCGCCGTTTTACGGGGAATCTTTCTGATCCTAACCGATTCCCCCAAATTGACCTCGGCATTGCTACG